>NZ_VHLB01000031.1:0-83229 GCF_006547365.1 Myxococcus sp. AB056
CTCCCTCCCCCTCAACAGGGCCCCCATCCTTCTGGGGATGCCTCACAGCGCCAAGGCCACCCCTTGCAGCGCGTCCAGGCGAGTGTGCGAGGCCCGCGCGCGGCCATCGCGTTCCTGTGCCGGCGAAGCGCAGTCGGAACTGCCAAGGGCACCGCCAGCCTCGAGGTTCGAGGACATACGCTCCGCCCGCCCCCACTCCGAGGCATGGAGGAAGCGGCGCAGGCGAGCGCCAGGCCGAGCTGGGGGCCCTGCCCCAGCTCGCCGGCAATCCGCGCCCGGGGCCCAGGAAGCTCACGCTTCCCGCGACGTGGGGACACGACGCGCTCCCACTGGCGACAACGGCGCGCTGCCGTGGGCCTTCAGCGACTCGAGGCGGCCACGGGGAAGACGAGGTCGTCGTGGTCTGTCCAATCTCCCGGGGCGCAGCTGACCGGGGTGGGATGGGTGCCGAGGATGCCGCGAATCGCCTGGAGCCCTCCCTCTGGCAGCGTGAAGGTGGTGGAGAGCTCCTGCGCCCCTGTCACTTCGAGCGGGAGCCGGGCGACATGCGTCCATTGGGGGCTGCGCGCGTCGGGCGCGTGGAAGAGGTCCACCGCTTCCAGGAAGGGCACGAAGCCGAAGGCGGTCGCGATGAGTTTCACCGGCTTGCCGGCGGTGAGAGGGCCGCCGTCCTGGCTGGAGACGCGCAGCCCCTCCAGCGTCGCGGTGATGAGGTAGGTGCCAGCGGCGCCATCCGCACAGCTCGCACCGAGCGTGTTGGGCGCATGGCGCTCTGGCCCCACGGTGCCCATGCCGCGCACGAGCACGCCGGTGTCGCACGCGGACGCGAGGGTGGTGCAGCGGGGCGCCTGGAGCGTCGAATCGAAGTCGGCGATGTCGGGGTTGCGCACCGTCACCGTCATGGGCGCGGCGCGCCAGGACTTGAGCGCGGTGTCGTAGGCGCGGACCTCCAGGGAGTTCGGGCCGTTGAGCTCTTCCCGGGTGTCCCAGTCGAACTCGAAGGGGTGGGTGTCGTCACTGGCGCGCAGGAGGCCGTTGACCCAGAGGTCCACGCGCCGGACCGCCGCATCGTCCCAGGCGAGCACCCGCACACGTGAGGTGGCGCGCACGGTGCTCCAGGGGAAGGGCGTTACGACGTGTGCCCAGGGGCGGTGGACGTCCCCCGTCGAGCGGCGGAAGCCCGCCTGGAGCAGCAGGTCGGGGGAGCCCGGCCCGGCGTTCTTCACGCGGCCCGAGATGGCGGCGCCCGCGAGCGCGTCCATCACCTGGGCCGGGGTGGCGGTGGGGTGGATCTCCAGGTAGAGCGCGGCGGCGCCGGCGACGTGAGGGGTGGCCATGGAGGTACCGGAGAAGACCTCGCTTGCCGTGTCGTCGGCGATGCCGGCGGAGCGAATGTCCTCGCCCGGCGCGTACAGGTCGACGCAGGGGCCGTGATTCGAGAATGACGCGCGGGAGTCCTCCACGTTGGTGGCGCCCACGGTGAGGGCTTCCGCCGCGCGACCAGGAGACTCGTCGCACGCGCTGACGCCGAAGTTGCCCGCGGCCACCACGGCGGTGACGCCGGCGGCCACGACGTTGCGGACCGCCTGGTCCAGCGCCTCCGAGACCTCCAGCCCGATGCTCAGGTTGGCGACCGCGGGGGACTGGTGATGGGCGGCGACCCAGTCGATGCCGGCGATGATGCCCGACAGGGGGCCTTCTCCGTCACAGTTCAGGATGCGCACGGGATGCAGCGTCACGGCCCGGGCCACGCCCCAGGTCGTGCCACCGAGGATGCCCGCGACGTGGGTGCCGTGCCCGTCGCAGTCCTCCGCGCCACCGTCGGGGTCCACCGCGTCGAAGCCCTCGCCCAGGCGTCCCTGGAACTCGGCATGCGTGGAGCGGATGCCCGTGTCGAGCACGTACGCGTGGACACCCGCGCCGCTCAGCGCCGGGCGATAGAGACCATCCAGGGGCAGGTCCTCCTGGTCCACGCGGTCCAGGCCCCACGCCACCGTCTCCGCCGTGGCGAGCGGGCGCACCCATGCATCCTGCTCGATGAAGGCCACGCGCTCGTCGGCGCGCAGCGCCTCCAAGCGCGCGTCGTCCAGCTCCGCCGAGAAGCCCTGGAGCGCATGCTCATAGGTGTGGAGCACCTTCGCGCCATGCGTCTTGGCGAGGTTCGACACGTGTTCCCGCGTCTTTTGGGGCCCCAGGGATGCGGAGCGGGCCTCCGGGCGGAGCACGACGATGTATCGGTTCGCAATGGGGCGCTGGCGCGGGGCCGCATGGGCGAGTGGAGCGGGTGGTTCGGTGCAACTGGTAGTGATGGTGAGCAGACACAGAAGCGGGACGAGATGGAGTTTCCACATGGGGCGCGGGCCTGAGGTGGGGCGCCTCTCGCGGAGGCGTCATGCCTGTGCGAGGGCGGCGTCATGGTGCGCCCACTTGGACGCCACGGGTGTCGGGATTGATCAATCCGGAGGGCCACTTTCCTCAGGTCTCTGAGCATTCCCGTGAGAAACAACGCCGTTCCCCCATCGTTCGACGTGTCTTCTCGCCTGGGCGGTTGATGCGCTGGACGGGGCTGCAGGCCCAGGTCGGGGCCCCCGGCTGCAGGGCCCACGTCACGATGAAGGCACATCATCACTTCCAATCCCGACGTCACGTGGGACACCGAGGCCATTCACCCGGCCACCGCACGCGCGTGCGGCGGACATCGTTTCGAGCCGTTTTGCATCCAGCCGAGCCCAGTCCCGCTCGTTGAGAACACGAAGTTCGGGCCGTGCCGCGTGCGGTGACCGAACTCATGAATGGGCGAGGCTGCCTGTGGTTTACGCCGGCGGTTGCGCTTCAATCAGAGGCGATGACCGAGGACGCGCTCGTGGCCGAAATCGTAGCGCGCAGCGAGCCGATGTGGTGATTCGGCCCGGCATCGACGCGCGCGACGAAAGGAGCATGGGCCGTCAGCAGCGCGGGGGAGCCCTCACACTTTGGTCGCCCCCCCAGCCTCGGAAGGGGGGCGGCCCGTCCGGACTGTCACGGCGAGGCGGCGGTCCCGAAGCCCGCCTCAATCACAGTAGTACGTCGGCGCCAGCTCCAGGATGCGCTGCTCGGCGATGGGGGAGAGCGCGCGCAGGCGTGAGAGGAAGAGGGGCGCCTTCATTCCCATTCCGATGAAGCCCCAGACATACGAACGCTCCTGGGACTCGGCGAGGTGCTTGTGTTCCTCCGGGGTGAACGTGCGCCCCACCGCCTTCTCCAGCGTCTGGAGATCCAGCGCGAGTTGGGCGTTCAACGTCCCCCGCAATGCCTGGAGCAGCTCCGCGTACTCCGTGAGGGCTTCGTCCAACTTGTCGGGTTCCCGGGCAAGGATCTTCTGCGCCTCCAGGAAGTCCAGTCGGGTGTGCTGCGCCTCTTCGAGCCAGTGGTGCTTGAGCAGGTTGCAGAACAGCGGATCCAGCGCCTCGGCATTGTTTCCGCGGACCGTTTCCAGATAGTGCTGCTGCGTCATCAGCTCCAGGTGCAGGTTGAAAATGAGCACCCCCAGATTCGACTTCGCCATGATGGCCCGTGCCACCTCGACGTGGTTGTCGAGCAGGGCAGGGACGACCTTGAACCCTCGGGCGAATGCGCCGGTGAATCGCGCGAAGAGCTGCTGGTGCTTCAGCTCCTCTTCCGTGAAGCGCAGGAGCGCGCGCATGTGCGTCGCGTTCCCGTGCAACTCGAGGCTGGCGCGCTGGGCGGCCAGGGCCACGGCGTACTCCTCCAGGAACAGGAACAGGTGCGCATAGCTGTTGGATCGGATGTGATTCAGCATCAGCCGCTCCTCCGCGTTCAGGAAGGGAATGGCTTCCGCGCCCGTCAGTGCATCCGAAAGGAACCGGTGGCTGAAATCCAGGACGGTGTCCTTGGGCAATAGGTCATCAAGACGCCAGGAGACTTTCTCTGAGCTCTGGATGCAGGATTGATATTCCGGAGTTTGATTTAGCATTTGTAAATGAAATGAATCTTCCTGTGGGAAGTCAAGTGCTGGCGGTGTGATAGGATTTGCCGCGAGGAGTCGGTTTCAGTTGAATGCCTTTCGGGCCAGGGGCATGGAGTGGCGGCGCCGAGCCCCCGTTCTTGCGCTGCTCCTACTCTTGGACCCAGTGTGGGCGGTTGTTCACGATGTGCGGGAGGTGCTCCATGGTCTGTCCCCACCACTCCAGTGTGGGCCGATGGCTCAAGGGAGCTTCCTGGGCCAGCGCGAGCTGAGCGATGTACGTGTGGTTGTACTGGTACTCGGACGTGGACGGCTCGCCGCGAGACATTGCAACGCCAGTGCCAGTCGTTTCCATGCGGAGGCATGCCTCCTCCCCGGGGGCGCGGTCTCCACGCCCCGGCAGGCGCGTCGCACGGGGGGCCTTCTCAGGGAGAAGTCGTCCGTGGACCGCGGAGGCTGTCGCGCTGGTTCATGACGGAGCGCGGGAGGGCCTCGAAAGGGGAACGTCGGTGAGCGGGCCGCTCGCTTCCGGGCGGATCTCGCGGAGTGTGGACCCTGTGGCTCCGGCATTTGCCAGGAGCGCCGAGCCGCGTTGCGGGTGCGTCGCGCCCACCCGGAACCGGGACCGGGTCGGAGGGCAAGGAAATCGACGCATGGGCACGCTGGCGCTCATGCCGTCATCCATGCCCACCTTGCCCGTGCCGCGCAGGCCCTCGGCGATTCGCGGCCACGCGCAGCAGGCATCGCTCGGACAGGTGCGTGCGTTTCATGTGCGCCTTTGACGCGTCATGGACGTGCCGTTGACACGTCAAGCCACGTCCTCGTGGCCTCCCAGGTGCGAAAACGCGGCGGTTGCCCTTTGGAACGGCGTTTGCTGAGGCGCGAACATTTCCCCTCCTGGAGAAACGATGTTCAAGCGAAGGCGTTCGCAGCGTCCCTGGATGAGTCGCTGTCCCCCCCTGGGACTGGCGATGGTCGTCACTTTCCTGTTGGCAGGTGCGTGCGGCGACACGACCCCCGAGGAGGACAACCCGGACACGTTTACGGCGAAGAGTCCTCATGAGGACCTCGACAGCCTCGTGTGGGAGCCCCAGTTCGAGCCCGACTACAACAACCTTCAACCCCAGCCCTGGGTGGAGGTCGTCACGGAGGCGCAGGCGCGCAACGTCGTCGTCCGGCCGGACACGCTCATCTTCCCGAAGGCGGACCACCCCGAGGTGCTGCTCTGGGAAGAAGGGAAGGTGGTGGTGGCGGCGCCGAGCGATGGCCCGGGAGCGAATCCTCTCGGCTTCGCTCGCAGGGTCGTCTCCGTTACCGAGGTGGATGACACCCTCGTCGTCGAGACAGAAGCCGTGGCTCTCCAGGACATCGTCACGGGGGAGATGCAGTTCACGTTCGACTACTCGGAAGTGCAGACCGTCGACATCTCGAAGCTCGACCTCGATTGGGCCGCCAGGCACCTGTATGTCGACGCGAACATCATGTCTCCCAGGGCGGAGGGCAATCCCGACGACGAGCCGCTGCCCGAAGCAGAGGAGGAATGGGACCCGGCGCTCCCCGGAGACCCCTTCCTGGGCTCTATCTGGAACGCGATCACCGCGGTGGGAGATGCACTGGGTGGCGCGGCCAAGGCGGTGGCTGCCGCGGCGGTGGATGTCTGGAAGGCGGTGACGGTCGAGGGGATTACCACGGGCGTGGAGATCAAACCCGAAATCAAGAACAACTACTCGAGCGCCTTGTTCAAGCTCGAGTATGAGAAGAGCTTCAACGAGGCGGGGAAGACCCCAATCAAGCTCTCCCTGAAGGGCACGGGGAACTCGTCGGTGGACTATTCCTTCAACCCGGGTGTGCAGGTGGGTGTGAAAGTGCCTCCCATCCTGGGAGGGAGCCAATCGACCTCCATGTGGCTGAACGTGGATAGCAAGTCCAGGCTCAAACTCGATGTCGAGGCCATCCTGAACGCCAAGATTGAATCCGCGGACGGCCTGACGGGCAAGAAGCTCCAGGACAAGCTCGCGGAGAGAACGAAGTTCGCCGAGGACGTCCTCGCCCAGGCGAAACAGAAGTATCTGGGCCATCCGGACATGCGGCCCGCGGGTGGATGGAAGCGCAACATCCTCGTCACGAAGCCGGCGGTGCAGACCATCTTCGCCGGGCCCGTGCCGGTCGTCCTGACCCAAACCCTCCAGGTTGATCTCGAGTGTGGATTCGAGGCGAAGGCGGGCGTCAAGGCGAACGTGAGCTTCGAGCACAACACCACCTTCAAGTTCGAGGCTCGCTATGAGAACGGAGAGGTGACGACGACGCCGGCGCAGTTCGAGAAGAAGAAGAACACCGACATCACGGTGACCGGTGAAGGCAGCCTCGTGGTTGTCTGCGGGCTCATTCCCCGCATCAACGTGTACGTGTACGACGCGCTCGGAATGAACGCTGGTGTCCGCGCGTCGCTGGTGGCCTCTGCGAAGTACGCGTCGCGCTGCGAGGCGAAGAAGCCCAAGGCGGACATCACGCTGGGGCTCGACGGCAACCTCGGTGTCCAGGTGGGGGGGCGGATTCAGCCCCCAGGAACCAGCTACCTGGGCTCTTCCGGTGTGGACCTCGGCTGGGACATTGGCCCCCTCGAGGTCTACAACCATCAGTTCAAGCTCTTGGAGATGAAGTTCAGCCTGAACGACGGCCTGGGCTATTGCTCGAACACGTGTGGCAACGGGGTACGGGACGGGAGTGAGACGGGCCTGGACTGTGGCGGCGGCTCATGCAGCGCTTGCGCCGAGGGTAAGAAGTGCTTGGTCAACTCGGACTGCGCGCTCGGGTACTGCAACGCGGGCAAGTGCTCGGCGGCGAACCACTGCGCCAATGGTGTCGTGGACGGAGACGAAACGGGCATCGACTGCGGCGGTTCGAAGTGCAAGCCCTGCGGGAACAGGCAGGGCTGTATCCGCCCCGAGGATTGTGCATCTGGGTATTGCAAGAAGCCCGTGGCGTCCGGAGTCGATTTTGGGACGTGCGTGCAGAACCACTGCAACACGGGTGTCAAGGACGCCGATGAGAGCGGCATCGACTGCGGTGGAAATGACTGCGCGAAGTGCAAGGTGAAAGCACGATGCGCGGTGGCGGGGGACTGCGAGTCCGAGATAAGCGACGGCACCTTCTGTGTCCCGACTCGCTGCAAGGACCGCATGAAATCCGGCGACGAGACGGACGTGGATTGCGGCGGCTCCATCTGTGCACGTTGCGGGAGCGGCAAGAAGTGCAAGCAGAACTCCGACTGTGTGCTGCAGCAGGAGGGGTACCAGATGTACTGTGCTCCAATCCCCGTCATCGGTCCGGTCTGCTTTGGCGCGCAGTGCAATAACGGTGAGAAGAACTGGGATGAGAGCGACGTGGACTGCGGGGGACCCTGCGCTCCATGCTCTCGCGGAAAGGTGTGTCTCCAGCAGAGCGACTGCGCCGCGGGTCTGGAGTGTGATACGTCGACCAGTCCCCACCGCTGTGTGTCGTTCCTCTGCGATGCGGGCCAGTACCTCTCCAATGGTGTCTGTGTCGACGTGGGCATCGGGTATTGGTCTCCCGCGAACTCCAATGCTCGTAACGCCTGCACGAACGCACCTGCGAACGCGGTGTATACGAGTCCGACGGCTGCTCAGGCCAACTGCCCCTGGACCTGCAAGCCCGGGTATCTGCGCGACGCCACGGGGACGAAGTGCGAGAAGAACGACACCGTCCAGGTCCTCACGTGCGGGGACGACGAGGTGGCGGTCGGAATCCACGGGCGGGAAGGCGCCTGGTTGGACGCGCTCGGGATGCGCTGTGCCCGCTTCGACTCCGGAAGGATCATCGGTGCCGCCACGAGCGCCCCCGCGATTGGGGGCACGAATGGTGATTCCTTCACCCTGGACTGCGCAGCCGGTGAAGTTGTCCAGAAGGTCACCGGAATCAACGGTTGGGCCAGTGGAGCGCCCAATCAGACCTGGTGCAGTGCGCAAAACCTGTCGACGATTGTGCTGTCGTGCCGGAATCTCAAGACGGGGTCGCTCACCGTGATGCCCAGGGTGGGCGGAAAGAACGATGGCTGCACGGTGGGCAACCTGCCCGAGTACTCCTTCGGCTGTGGCGCAAATGGCTATCTCCGCGGGCTCGTGGTGGATAGCGCGAATACGTCCATGTACGTCGGCTACGTGCTCGACAGGAGTTGCCGCTAGGCGCTCGGCGACCTTCGTCGCCTCCGCCAAAGCCAGGCTCCCAGGCCGGCGCCCGCGCCTCCCATCCATCCCCAGAAGGAAGATGGGAGGCGGGGGGCTGGCTCGGGCGGGGCGGCTGGCGCGGGAGGGCCACTCTCGAACTCGAGGGAGAGGTGGTCGTACCAGCCATCCAGCTCGCCCGCGTTGGCGAGTTGGAGGAAGACGTCGGAGGCGCCCTCTGTTTCGATGCGTGCGCTTCTCCACGCCCCGGGCAGTGGGACCGCCGTGATGTCCGCGTCGGAGTGGCTTTGGGGGCCGTCATGGCGCCACTGAAGAGGGCGGTGGCGCCTGGCGAGGACCACGGGGTGGAATGGCGTCAGCTCCTGCCCCGGTGGGGGCCGGGGGGCGCCGCTCCTGAAACGCAGGGACATGGCCGTGGTCCCCGGCGGGACACGGGCATGGAACTGGAGGAGGCCGGGCGCCAGTCCCTTCATCCGCAGGGAGCGCCCGCCAGGAGCCACGAAGGCTCCAGCGCTCCCTCCAAGGCTTTGCCCCGGCTCCAGCCCCAGCACGCGCGGGCAGGCGGGAAGGAGGCCCCGGCGGGAGAACGTCTCCTGGGCGGAGCGGGCGAGCTCGGGGGCCTCTCGGGTGAGCGTGGTGACGAGTGCTTCCAGGAAGCGCTCCAGGGACAGCGCGGAGGCCGGCTGGACGGTCTGGAGCGTGGTGAGCACCGCGCGGTCCAGTACCCCACGCTGGGACGGGCTCGCGGGCTCACGGAGGGCCCAGAGCGCGGAGGACAGGAGCAGGGCGTCGGTGTGGCGCTGTCCCACGAGTGCCTCGGGGCAGCGGGCCAGCGTGTGGATGTTGCGCGAGCGCCAGGGTTCGGCAGCCCGCACGGCGTATTCTCCGAGGAAGGGGTCTCCCGAGATGGCGGCGGCGAAGTAGTCCGCGAGCCCCTCATCGATGGCGCCAGGCGAGCCGTCGGCGCCGAATGTGTCGAGCCGCCAGGCGCTCCGGGGCAGGAAGGGCTCCAGGAGCGCATGGGTCACCTCATGCGCGATGGTGTCGCCGTCATAGGCGAGGTTCACCCCGGGGCCCCGTCCGAACCAGATGGTGTCGTGCGCGCGCGCATCCCCCTCGGCGGCGGGCACGAAGAGCGCATCGCCCCACGGGAGGAGGACCTTTCCGTCCCGTGAGGGCATCCGCACGTCCGCCACGAGCCGGAGCGGCGGCTTCTCGTCAGGCCAGGGGCGCTCCCACCCGAGGGAACGGAAGTAGTTCAAGGTCGCTGCCGCGTGGAAGAAGAGCGAGGCCTCCGCGAAGGCATCCGGAGAGGACCCGTCCACGTCCTGGCGGGGTGGTGTGGCGAAGAGGCCGCGCGCATCAGGCCGGGCGGTGGACTGGAGAGAGCAGACGCGCTCAGGAGGAAAGCGCGCGTCCTCCGGTGGAAGCGGATGGGCTTCGGGGACGACACAGGACAGTGCCTCGATCCACGGATGCGCCAGTCGTCTCCCCGAGAGAGGAAGCGGGAGCTCCTGCTCGCTGGGAACAGGGGTCCGGACGGGATTCTGGGCGAACACGAGCGCACGAGGTGTGGGCGCAGCCGGGGGCGTGGCCGCCAGTGCGCGCGTCGTCACCAGAACGATGCCGAGCGCACGGAGAGGAGCGGTCGTGAAGGCCATGTTGGATTGGCTCCCGTCGGTTTGGACGGTTCAGGCGCGGGAACTCGCGACACGGACCTCGTGGGGTGTATCGCACCGGATTGCTGAGGCACCAGGTTTGTCGTCGTCAGTCTGCGAGTACCGGCATGTGGCGCGGCAGCAGCGCATCCTCTGTGTGGGCCCGGTTGGCCACCAGGGCGCTCTTCTGGAGCGTCATCCACAGCGGGGGCGTGGCGCGACCATGCGATGAGAGCATCGACCAGCGGGACGCTCCCATCGAAGGGCGCAACAGGGGAGCCCCCATCCCTCTTATGCGTTCGACCGCTGGCGGTGCGCTCCTCGGGACCTGGGAGTACATGGTGCCGGAGCAGTGGTTGGACTCCAATCGTGTCGACTTCAAGGTGGACGTCCATGCGCTGGGAATCCTCTGGTTCCAGCTGCTGGCGGGCCAGCTGCCCTATGGTGGCTCGGAGCTGCAGTCCCTGATGCTCGGCCACGTCGGCTTGCCACCGCCCTTGCAGTGGCTGGAGCCCCATGCTCCGGCATCAGTCCGCGAACTGGTCGGGAGGACGCTGTCCAAGAATCCCTCGGAGCGCCCGGAGCTCTCCGAGGTCCTGGACCTACTGTCGACGCTCGGGGATTGACTCCCGCGCTTGCGCGCCAACGGTGATGCCGTGCTTACGACACCGGAAAGTCGTCGCCGAACGCACGCTGCAGCGCCGTGGTCGAGAGCGTTCTCTTCGCTTCGAGGAGCTTACCCTCCAGCTCGCGCAGTCGTGAATGGAAACCCAGCATCTGCTGGTGACTCATGCGCTCGAACACGTCATCGCGAGGTGCGGCCGGGAGCAGGCGCGACAGCCGTGGGACGTAGCGGCGATTCGCGCCGTCCCAGGCCTGGCCGAAGTTTCGCAGCATCCCGGTGACGAGAGCCGTTGTCGCGGACAGGTCGTCGTAGTCCTTGCTCCCGGTGCCCAAGCTCCAGGTCGCCGAGGGATTGAACCAGTGATAGGCCGCCACGGTGAGTGCCAGGCCCGTTGGCGCCGCGTGCCCTTCCTTCGGGAAGTGCTCGTCCTTCCAGCGCTTGAGGTAGCGAATCACCCGGCGGAACTGGGCCGCGTCTTCTCCGGTGAAGCGGCTCTCGACGGCTTCCATGAAACCCTTGCGGTCATCCGGTTGCCACTCCTGTTGGTCGGTAGCGGAGTGCTCCTTACCAACCGCGAGCCGCGTCTCCCCCGTGAACCGGTCGCGCGCCATGATGGCGAGGTCCACGTGGTAGAGCGGCTCTCCGGCTTGCTGGTAATAGACGGTAATGCACGAGCGCCGCCACTCGACGCGCGCGGTGTGCCCCTCGATGGCCTTGTAGACCCAGCGCTTGACCTCGACAGGCGTGTACCTCCGGTAGTCGATGTCGAACTCGATTCCGACGTCGATGTCGTAGTCCCCGTCCAGGGGCTTGATGCCTGTGCCCATGGCATAGCTTCCCTGGTTGAAGGGCTCGAAGGTTGCCCGCTCAGACACGGGGACCTCCAGGTTTTCACGCAGCCTCTTGAGGACCCGGTCTCGCTTCTCAATCAGCTCCGCGTTCTCACTGAATCGCTTGAGCTGGATGGCCTCGTGGAACCGGCGGAACAGAGATTGGAACGTCATGGCAGACTCCTTTTCAGTCATCAACGGACGGTTTGCTCGAAGACCGGGCGCAGGGCCGTGAGAAGCCCTTCCCGGTCCCGGTCCCGGAAGCGCCCCAGCAGGTGCTCGATGGAGAAATCCGAGCGAGGCCCATGCCGGTAGAAGCGTCCCTCGTGGTACACGGCGAGCTCGGGCGTGTTCAGGTGCGAGTGATCGAGCGAGAAGAAGATGCGCTCCTCCCGCGTGCGCAGTTGGGGGCCCGCCAGCTCGAGCGTGGGCCGGTGCGCTAGAATCCCGAGCACCGTGTCGAGTGTCGTCTCGCGCCCGCCTCCAGTTCCCCGCTCCATCAGGAGGTACTGCCAGGCCCAGATGAGGTACCGGTTGAGGCGGCGCACCTGAATCTCTTGAGGGGGAGGACCTTCATCATCGAAGGCCCACATCGCGCTCGTCGCGCAGCGAACCAGTCCCATGAAGAACCGGCGCACGTCCGAGACGTCACGCGGGGACTGCAGCTTCGTCAGGACGTACTCGTGCACCATCGCCCAGACGTCCGCGTGGTAGTCGACCTCTTCGAGCACCTTAGGGAATCGGCCGACGCCCGGACTGGTGAAGCTGGTCAGCATCTGTGGGCCGCGATGTGCGAGCTCGTGGAGGATGAGCAGGCGCAGGGCTCGATACCGTTCCTGCTCGTTCGGAAGGCGCTTCGCGAGGCGTGTCAGCCAGTGGTCATCCACCTGCCAGGACTTCTGAGACGGCTCGAGCCGGAAGCTGTCCTCGACGCTCCGGGTCTTGATGTCCACCGCCGTCTCCAGTGCGCCTGTCTCTTGAAGCGTCGGGAGGTGGGCCAGCACATGCGCGGAGGTCAGGTGAGTCCCCGCGTCGGGAATCAGCCGGGCCAACCAGGTGCCAGTGGTGGACGCCTTCGACATACTGACAAGGCCTTTGATGCGCTCGAGGTCTCCCTCCAGATGCTCGCGGTCCTGCTGGGCGAGGTGCTCCTGCTCGGGCGTCAGCGGAGGGGGCGCGGGCAGCTCAGGTCCATTCACGAGCACCGCGCGTATATGGTGCGCCTCGCCGCCCGCGTTCCGCACGTATTGATGGGTTTGTACGGGGAGGTGCATGGTCGGGCTGAGCTGAGCCCCCAACAGGAGCGCCATCCCGGGCTGCACCGAGGCGAAGAGGTGGACGCGCCGCAACCCTGGGAATTTGTCCCCGAGCAGGTCCATGGCCTTGCGGAAGGCCTGTGCCACGCCCTCCATCTCCTCCTGTCGCGTGAAGGCGTCCTCGGAAGGCGTCTCCAGGCGGATGTCGACTTCCACGATGGGGGCCGTCACCACCCTTCGCGTCATCGCGGCATCGACGACATGCGAGGTGGATACCCGGATGATGGCGTCACCGGGCGTACGGTCCCGCTCCTCGGGGAAGTTCACGGGCGCCAGCCGCGCCGGGGGCGTGCTTGGTTCGGAGAGCCAGCCCCATGTCCGCTGCACATGGTGATGAGGGACGACTTCGATTCGTTGCCAGGTCCCGATGAGGAAGCCCAGCTGGAACGCGAGCGGTATGGGCGATGAGCCGAAGTAGATGAGCCTGTAGTCGGGTTGCTCGCTTATCAGAGGTTCGAGCTTCGACCGAAAGAGCTCCTCCACCGTGCGCTGGGCGGAGCTCCAGTCCCGGGAGCGGCTGGCCTGGTCAGAGGCTTCGGCCATGTCGAGCTCGACCGGGATGTGGGGCAGTCCCCGGTAGTCACCGGGGACTGCTCGGGCCATTTCTCCAGGCGTGATGCGGAGTTGGTGAGGCTGGGACAGCAGGATGAGTCCGCTCGGGGAGGTGTCGTTCGGTTCGCGCATGAAGTTCCTCATGTGCATAGACGCCATTCGCGCGGAAATCCGTCGCGGGGTGGCGCGATTTCTTGTGCTACCGCTCGGCTCTCCTCGGAGGAGTGACAGTCCGCAGGGTGTTGAGGCTCAAGAGGCGCCAAGAGGTCCAGGCCCCTGTTACGCACCTGAAGGGAGCGCGGTCTGGGCAGGCGTGTACCCCAAGGGGGGCTGCGTCCGGGCCAGGTCCTCTGAAATTCCGCCGATAATGCGGCGCGTCGCAGGCGGCCCCCGGAGCGGAAGAACACAGTTGTTCCGCTGACTTGCGAGGCCCGCCGATAATCTTCACGGGGCGATGTCGAGACCTCGCGCGTGGCTCCGACATCCCAATGAACGCGCACCCAATGCCGGGGCGCGGAGGCCCAGAGAAGAGAGAGCCACCATGAAGATGAAGTACATGCTGATGATGAACACCCCGAGCGGCGGTCCGTACCAGGTGATGAGCTGGCCGAAGAAGGACCTCCAGGCGCACATCGCGTTCATGGCGGGCTTCGCGACAAAGCTCGGGGAGACGGGGGAGCTGGTGGCGGCCGAGGGGCTGGCGGGGCCGGACCAGGCCAAGCGTGTGCGCGCGGGCGCGGACGGCAAGCCCATCACCGATGGCGTGTTCCCGGAGTCGAAGGAGTTCCTCGCGGGCTACTGGATTATCGAGGTGGACAGCCCGGAGCGGGCCTACGCCATCGCCGCGGAGGCCTCGGCGGCGCCTGGGCTCGGCGGCAAGCCGATGAACATGCCCATCGAGGTCCGCCAGGTGATGAGCGGTCCTCCGCCCGACCTGATGTGATGACGGAGTCGAGGGACATTCGCATCGAGCACCTGTTGCGCGAGCACGCGCCGCGGGTGCTCGGCGCGGTCATCCGGCGGTTTCGGGACTTCGGAGCCTCGGAGGACGCGGTGCAGGAAGCGCTGCTCGCGGCGGCCTTGCAGTGGCCTCGCGAGGGCGTGCCGGACGACCCGCGCGCCTGGCTGATTCAGGTCGCCTCGCGGCGAATCACGGACCACGTGCGCGCGGAGACCGCGCGCCGCCACCGTGAGGCGCTGGTGGTCAGCCTGGTGCCGCCGGAGCTCCAGCTCGTGATGTCCCTGGATGGCGACGAGCTGGCGGGCCGGGATGACGCGCTCGTGCTGCTGTTCATGTGCTGTCACCCGGCGCTGTCCACGGCGTCGGCCATCGCGCTGACCTTGCGCGCGGTGGGCGGGTTGACGACGGCGGAAATCGCCAAGGCCTTCCTCGTGCCCGAGGCGACCATGGCCCAGCGCATCAGCCGGGCCAAGCAGAGCATCAAGAGCTCCGGGGTGCCGTTCCAGAAGCCCACGCCGGAGGAGAGCGCGCAGCGGCTGGGCGCGGTGCTGCACGTGCTCTACCTCATCTTCAACGAGGGCTACACGGCCACCTCAGGACCGGAGTTGCATCGCACGGACCTGTCGGGCGAGGCGATTCGGCTGACGCGGATGTTGCACACACTGCTGCCGGAGGACGGCGAGGTGGCGGGGCTGTTGGCGCTGATGCTGCTCACGGACGCGCGGAGGGCGGCGAGGACGGGGCCCGCGGGTGAGCTGATTCCGCTCGACGCGCAGGACCGGAGCCTGTGGGACGCGGGGATGATTGCGGAGGGCATCGCGCTCATCTCCGCGACGCTGTCGAGGGGCTCGGTGGGGATGTACCAGGTGCAGGCGGCCATCGCGGCGGTGCATGACGAGGCGTCGCGCGCGGAGGACACGGACTGGCCGCAGGTACTGGCGCTCTACGGGGTGCTGATGGGGCTGATGGACAACCCGATGGTGGCGCTCAACCACGCCATCGCGACGGCGATGGTGCACGGGCCGCAGGCCGGGCTGTCGCTGCTGGAGGGGCTGGCCAGGGAGGGCCGGCTGGAGGGGAACCACCGGCTCGACGCGGTGCGCGCGCACCTGCTGGAGCGCGCGGGGAAGACGGGCGCGGCGGTGGTCCACTACCGGAAGGCGGCCGAGCGCACCACGAGCCTGCCCGAGCGCGACTACCTGCTGACCCAGGCCGCGCGGCTGAGCGACGAGATGGCGTAGGCCCCCGAGCGCCGCGCGCTCCTTCGCCGTGGCCGACGCCGCGCCGAGCTCGCGCAGCTTCTTCACGGCGTTGTCGTTCTTCGGGTTCAGCTCCTGCGACTTCTTGTCGCGGGAGATGGCCTCGTCCTTCCGGCCGGCCGCCGCGTAGCCGAGGCCGGGGACTTCATACAGGGCCACCCACTGAGTGGTGTGCCTGCGCGTGTCCGCTCCAGTGAGCAGGACGACGCCGGAGGAATGTCAGACACTCGGGATACATCTGTTCTGGAATCGAGCATTTACGCCAGGCGATGACAACGATATGGCGTATGTCGATGCAGTCAGCATCCGTGGGATGGGCGCGCACGGCCCAGGTCCGCGTCGAAGCACCGCCGACATCCGGCCCCTGACGCACCGGGGGCTCTGAATGCACGCGAGGACGTGCGACCTCGTCGTGTGGTTGTCTCGCGAACTCCCCTATGACCTCGAAACTCTCCTGGCTGCGATGCGCCCTGGCCGTCCTCGGCCTCTGGGCATTCGTCCCTGGCTGTAAGAACAGCGAACCTGATGGAAATACACCGCCGGATGCCGCGGGCGAGCCCGATGCGGGCGGGCCGGATGGGGGCCACGAGCCCACGCCCGATGGCGGACTTCCGGACGGTGGGACTGGCGATGGTGGGACGCAGACGTCGGATGGCGTGGACTTCATCGGCTACGTGCTGCCCGCGTCGAACGCGGAAGCCGTCCCACGCAACGCGCGCGTCATTGTGGGGTTCGCCGAGGCGCTCGATGTCACCACCGTGAGCGCGGAGGTCCTCACGGTGTCGGAGAACGGCGTCGCGGTGGCGGGAGCGGTGACGCATGACCCCGCCACGCGCACGCTGACCTTCACGCCGGGGCGTCCCTTCACGGCGGATACGTTGGTGACGGTGGGCGTCTCCACGGCGCTGCGCCTGGTGTCGGGCAAGTCCCTGCCGGCGCCCTACCAATCGGTCTTCACGGTGGGGCTGGAGGCGGACACGTCGCCGCCGGAGGTGCTGGCCACGCGGCCCCGCAGTGGTGAGGGCGGCGTGTCGCCGACCTGGCCGGTGTACACGCTCTCTTTCCAAGAGCCGATGGACCCGCGCACGCTCACCGGTGACACGCTCCGGTTCGAGCAGGTGCTGGGGGCGAACCCCGCGGCGCCGCTCACGGGTGTCATCTCCTACGATGCTCCGAGCCAGTCGGTGTCCTTCCGTGTCAGTCCGCTGCCCGCGCCGGGTGCGCTCGTCACCGGGACACTCTCCACGGGGGCGAAGGACCTGGCGGGCAATGCGCTCACGCAGGCGCACGCGTTCTCGTTCTTTGTGATGGCGTCGAGCGACACCACCGCGCCGCGGGTGCAGGGGACGCTGCCGGAGGCGACGTCGGTGGGGGTGGCCGCGCGCTATGCGCCCATCATCGTCCACTTCAGCGAGCCACTCCGTCCGGAGAGCGTCACGCCGGACCGCGTCTACCTGGAGGAGCTGAACATCGACGGCACGCAGGTGGTCCGCCGGGTTCCGGGCACGCTGCGCTACGACGACGCGAAGCTCCACGCCGCCTTCACGCCGAATGAGCCGCTGAAGTACCAGACGCGCTACCGGGGGCGGGTCAGCGCCGTGGAGGACCTCGCGGGCAACACGCTGGCGCAGTTCGGGGGCTTCCACTTCGTCACGGAGCTGGAGCCCTCTCCGCCGGTGGTGCGTGATGCGACGCCGGCTCCGGACACGCGCTTCGTGCCGCTGGGGAGCCCGCTGCGCGTGAGCTTCGACCGGCCGCTGGACCCGGCCACGGTCAACGCGCGGACGGTGGGCGTCGAGGGCGTCACGGGGCTGGTCAACTACGAGTCCTCCACGAACACGGTGGTGTTCCGGCCCGTGCCGCCCTTCGCGCCCGCCACGAACTACACGGTGACGGTGAAGGACGTGCAGACGCCGCAGGGGGCGGGCCTCGCCTCGCCGCACACGTACACGGTGCGCACGGTGGCTCCCGGAGTGAGGGTGAGCGCGGGGCGTCCCGGTCAGCCGGGGATGCCCGTGTTCGCCACGGGCCCCCGGGGGACGCTGGCCGTGTGGAACGCGGACACGGGGACGGCCATCCAGGTCCGCGCGGCCTTCGACAGCGGCTCGGGCTTCGGGGACTCCGTCCTGGTGGGGGAGGGACGCTCGATGACGCTGGCGCCGCAGGTGTCCGCGTGGGGCGAGCGCTTCGTGGTGGGCTGGTCGGACCGCTCGCTCGCGGGGGGCGCCGTCGCGCTCTTCGATGGGGCGGCCTTCACGCCCGTGACGCCCGGCATCAGCGGTCGGCTGTTCGGGGTGGGGAACCATCTCTATGCCGTCAATGGGAAGACCTTCCGGGTCCATGATGGGACGCAGTGGTCGGAGGTCTTCACGGCTTCGAACCTGGGGTCGCCCGTGTCCCTCCTGCTGAATGGAGACCGGGTGCTGGTGTCGTCGGGGCGGAACACGACGTTGGAGGTCTCGGTCGTGTTCGACGGGCTGCGGTGGCTGGAGTCCACGGTGTCGTCCTCGGTGGACGCGCAGTACATCCGCGTGGGGGACAGCTTCGGGCGGGCGTGGGTGTCCAACCAGGGGGTGGAGTTCGCGCTCTTCAACCGGGACACGCGCGAGTGGGGGCTGGGTGAGCTCATCACGTCCGAGCAGATGACGAGCCTGCGCATCGCCTCGGATGGCAGCACCGTCACGGCGGTCCTCGGCGATACGGGCGGGCTTTTCGCGTCGGTGCGCGCGAACGGGGCATGGCAGGCCCCATCGCTGGTGGACAACCTGGCGGTTCGCGACATCTGGGCGGTGGTGCCCCACCGAGGCAACTACGTCGCGTTGTGGACCGGCATCAACAGCGCCACGCTGGTGCGCGCCGTCTCGCAGACGGGAGGCTCGTGGAGCTCGACCTCAAAGGCCGTGGTCGCGTCGGGGTTGAGCAGCGTGCTCGACGTGCGGGCGTCGGGGGATGACCTGCTGGTCCTGATGCAGAAGACCCAGCAGTCGTCCACGGCTGAAATCTGGGGCGCGGCGCTCACGTCGCAGGGGTGGCAGCCGAGCATCCAGCTTCGTGGCCGGGAGGCGACTTCCTCGGTGTTGGTGCCGGTGGGGGCTCGCACGGGTGCGCTCTTCGTGCAGCCGGGGCGGCTCGTGGTGCGCGGCTATCTGGGAGGCGGCCAGTGGGACTCGGGGCTCGAGCTGGTGACGCCGGCGCTCGTCGGCAGCGTGCGGGACGTGGCCGTCCACTTCGAGTCCGACGGCCATGGGGCCGCCGCGTGGGAGCAGTTCGACGCCGGGGCGTGGAGTCTCTTCCTGGCGGAGTTCGACGGGACGGTGTGGATGGAGCCGGTGCGTGTGGGGCCGGCGGGCACGAAGGTCCGCGTGGCGGTGGACGACAACGGGGTGGTGGTGGCGTATCTCCAGCCGTCCACGCAGACGGACCTGATGGACATCTGGGTGGTGTCCTCCGAGGCGGGGGTGGTGGGGGCGCCGCAACTGTTGGACAGCGTGGCGGCCACGGACCCGGACCTGGCGCTGGTGCATGGCCCCAGCGGCTTCATGGCGGTGTGGGGCGAGTGGGAGATTCGCGGAGCGCGGAGCGTGGATGGGGTGGCGTGGCGGGATCTGGCGACCCTCATCCCGAGGGTGTTCCAGGAGGCGCGTTGGTACAACACGCGGCTGGTCACGGTGGGGGAGTCCTTCGCGCTGTCGGCGCAGCGAAACGAGCTCTACCTGAACATGAGCATCCACACCGCGGGCGTGTGGCAGCCCATCGCGGCCCCGGTCATGCCCAGTGACGTCTACGAGTTCGTCGCGGCGGGCAACTCGGTGATGTTGATGGCGCCCTTCGGCGACGAGTTCCGCTACATCTTCCACAACGGCATCGCCTGGTCCGGCCAGAACATCGTCAAGTCGCCGGCGGACGGCCAAGGTGTGCTCGCGGCGTCTCCGAGCGGGTTCCGGATGCACACCGACAAGAGCTGGTGGCGGTGGAGCGGGACGGAGTGGCTGAAAGAGGCGACGGATGTCAGCCGTCCCTATTGGGCGGGCAGCCTGCGCTGTGACGCGAAGGGCTGCGGCCTGGCGACGGGAGGCGCGTTCAATATGCCGGTGAACCTGGCGCTGTCCTATGCGTCGGGCACGCGCTCTTTCTGGACGGGGGCCTCGCCCGCGCAGGGAGACTTCCCCGTCCAGGCGGGGAGTGTGACGTGGGACTTCGTGGCGGACACCTACCGCGTCACGTGGCGCCAGCCCGTGCAGCAGGGTGTGCTCGCGCTGCACGCCAGCACGGCCCTGTGAGGGCCTGAGTCCATGAGGAGGGGGCGGTGGATGTGTTCCCGCTCCGTCCTCGTGGCCCGAAGTCCGGGGCCGGGGGCTTCACCTGGGGGCGACTCGCGGGCCCCGGCGTTGACGTGTCACCAGCCTCCGCAGACGCGTCAACGCGCCCCATCGCAAGCGGCCTCATCGGACGCAAAGCCTCAGAATGACTCGAACGACCCGCGAGGCGCAGGTGGCACGCGTCCTGCTCTGGTGACGCACTGCCCCCCTACACCAGACCTTCGCATGGTGCGAAGGCATCAACGAGGACGCTTCACATGTGCACTGATTTTCTGGTCGCGACCGAGGACTCGAGCGCTGTCGTCGTAGGCCGCAGCATGGAGTTCGGCATCGACCTCGGCTCTAAGTTCCGGTTCCACGCCAAGGGGCATACGGTCCAGTCTCCGGGTTCCCTCACTCACCTGCATGGCCTCAAGTGGACGACGAAGTTCGACTACGTCGGCCTCACCGTCACGCTCTATGGCGTCACCGTCATCGGCGACGCGATGAACTCGGAAGGCCTCTCCGCCGGAGCGCTGTGGATGCCCACGTCGACGTATCCCCAGGCCGCCAAGGACCCGTCCCGGGGACTGGCGCCCGAGCTCTTCGTGGAGTGGGCCGTGGGTAACTTCGCCACCGTGGACGCGGTGAAGGAGGCCCTGGCGAACGGCGACGCCGAGCTGTGGCACAGCGACTGGATGTCGAGCAAGATTCCGCTCCACTTCGCCCTCCACGACGCGAAGGGCAACACCCTGGTCGTCGAGTTCACCGACCGGCAGATGTTCCTGTACGCGTCGACGGGTCATGACAACTCGCCGCTGAACATGCACAACCCCGTTGCGGTCCTGACCAACCACCCGACCTTCCCGGAGCACCTGGAGAACCTCAAGAACTACGCGAGGCTGTCGTCCCGTGGCGCCACGCCCGTGAAGCTGGGAACCGGCACCTTCGCGCCTCACGGCTGCGGCAGCGGCCTCTTCGGGATTCCCGGCGACTCCACGCCCCCCTCCCGCTTCGTCCGGGCCGTCTACCTCCGTGAGTTCTCCGAGAAGCCCAAGAACGCGGCCGAGGCCCGCTCCCTGGCGCTGCACCTGCTCAACACCGTCGACATCCCCTACGGCACCAGCCGCGACTTGAACGAGGTCACGGGCAAGGACTCTCTCGACTACACCCAGTGGGTCGTCGTGAAGGACCTCACGAACCGCACGTTCGGCGTCCGGACCTACGACAGCCTGGGGCTGCAGACGCTGGACCTGCGCACGGTCGACTTCAAGAAGGCGGATGGCAAGACGCTCGCCCTCTCCCCGGCGGATTCGCAGATCGACGCCAACAAGCAGCTGGCGAGCTGAGTCACTGACTCCCTCTCCGTGGCGCGGGGCCAGGCACCTGGCTGCAAACGGGTACCTGGCCTCGCCGCCGCTCAGTGGATGCGAAGTGGCCCGCGATTTCATTTCGCGTTTGAGAGCGGCACGCAGGTCACGGGGTGGCCTGCGCCGGGGGCGTCTGGGGCACGACGGAGACCTTGCCCTGCTTCTGCTGAAGGGTGTGCGTGCTGCCGGGCGCGAAGCGCTGGAACTCCTCCAGTGTTTCGGGGGTGTAGATGATGGCGGGCTGGTCGTCGCCGTGGAAGACCACGCTGTACCGCGCGTCGCGCGCGTTTCGTTCCTTCTCGCCCTTGCGCAGGGCCTTGACGGGCCGCAGCTCGGCGTCGGTGGGCCAGCGCGCCTCGAGCGTGGTGCCGTTCGCCTTCACATCCCGGTCGTGCATCCAACGCCACTCCTTCCAGGTGTACCAGGTCGCCTGGCGCGGCACGCTCCGGTAGCGCGGCTCCTGGCGTGAGCGCTGCTCGTCCACGTAGCGCGGCTCCTTGCGCTTCTTCGTCACGGAGCAGTACCGGGTGGTGCAGCTCCGATTTCCTCCGGTGCAGGTCGTCTTGCAGGTCGCGAAGCCGTTCCTGTTGCTGGTGCACTGCTCGCTGCACTTCTTGGGCGTCGTGGTGCAGTCCTCACCGCAAGCCTCCTTGTCGCGGTAGGTCTCCGTGGTGAAGCCCCGCTGGACGCGCTCCGTGTAGCGGACGGTCGTGTAGCCGGCGAGCACCTGGTCGTCATGGTGGTGGCGCTTGCCCTGCGCCTTCACCAGGAGGGCGCCTTCTGGCCGGTCCTCCTCGAAGCCCTCGTCATCCACCAGGCGGTAGCGCTCCACGCTCACCGTGTGCTCCCAGGAGACCTCCTTGACCTGGAGCGTCCGCGTCCTTTCCGGCTCTGTCGTGGCCGCCGTCGCCGCCGTCGCGGGGGCGGTCCCCTTCTTGCCGGAGGACATCCACATGGGGCAGCAGCAGCCGAAGAACGCGATGATGAAGAGGATGTAGCAGCCCAGGCGCCTGTTGCTCTTCGCCCCCTTCTTCTCGTCTGGCGTGGGGCGCGTGGGCTCGGCGGGAATCGAGCCTTCGACGGCGGACGCGCCGCAGTGCTTGCAGCCTCCGTCCAGGGCCCGCTGGTCGCTCTCGCAATAGGCGCATCGCCAGTTGGGACCGGCGGTGGCCATCCTCAGCAGGGCCTCGTTGGTCACCGTGACGGCGGACGCGGTGTCCTCCGGCATCTCATACTGCTCGCTGCCGTCCTTGGCGTTCTTGCAGCCCTGGCACACCATGTAGCGGCCGAGGTTGCGGTGGTTGCAACTCGAACAACGCCAGAACATCTCAATGTGCCGCTCAGACATCCTCTGTTTTCCCCCTCGGGTGCGTACCGCCGAGCGGTGCGGCCTATAGCACGGAGCGAGCCGGACGGGCGGCACGGCGAAGCCCGTGCCGCTCCCGCGTCGCTCGGAGTGCGTGGGGTGACAGCCAGGGAGAAGAACTGGGTGCAGAGACGTATTGAGACGAATCGACGCGAGGCAATCGCAACCTGCTCGCGCGGGAAGACGTTTCAGACCGGATTGAACGGCACGCCAGGGCGTTTGGAGTCTTGAAGAAATTGCCTACACTGCCAGCGTTCATCCCCATACCCCTGGAGTGTCATGCGTCGCATCATCGCCCTGCTTGCCGCGCTGAACCTGGTTGCATGTGCCCACGGTGGTGGCGCCGCGCCGGAAGCCGCCCCGGCCACGAAGCCCGCGGCGCCAAAGCCCGTCGCCACGCCCGAGGCGAAGGCGGCTGCCTCCGAGGCATCCGGACTGGCCATGAAGGGCGACAATGCGCGCGCCCTTCCCCTGTTCCGAAGCGCTTGGGAAGGCGGGGTGCGCAGCAGGAACCTGGCCTACAACGCGGCCTGCGCGGCGTCCTTGCTGGCGGAGCGCGAGGAGGCGCTGGTCTGGCTGGAGCGCGCCGTGGAGGAAGGCTTCGATGACGCGAAGCACCTCCAGAAGGACCCTGACCTGAGCAATGTCCGGAGCCTGCCCGGCTACGCGGCGCTGGAGCAGCGAGTCATCGCCGCCGAGGCGAAGCAGTACGAGGCCGCGGACCCTGTGCTGCGGGACGAGTTGCTCAAGCGCATGGAAGAGGACCAGGCGGCGCGCAGTGCCCTCATCGCCTCGAACTTCCAGGATGAGGCCGCCAAGGCGAAGATGAAGGACGTCGATGCGCGCAACACCACCTGGCTCAAGGGCGTCATCGCGAAGCATGGCTGGCCGGGAAGCGCGCTGGTGGGCCGGCGCGGTACCTTCGCCGCGTGGTTGCTGGTGCAGCACGCGGACCAAGATGTGGCCTTCCAGAGCGAGGTCCTTCCGATGCTGGAGCAGGCCGTGGCGCGAGGGGAGGGCTCCGCGAAGGAGCTCGCGTACCTCACGGACCGGGTGCTGGTGAATACCGGCAAGCCGCAGCGCTACGCCACCCAGTTGGAGGAGGTGGATGGAAAGACGGTGCCCAAGGCGCTGGAGGACCCCGAGAAGGTGAACGAGCGGCGCGCCGCCGTGGGGCTCGATACGCTGGAGGAGTACATCGCGGCCTTCGAGCGGATGAAGGCCGCGGCCACCCAGCAGAAGCCCTGAACCGCAGGGGGCTGATGGCGGCCGTGCCGAGTGGTGCGGGCCGCCAGGCGCTGCGTCATTCATCTGCTGCCCTGCAGTGCTTCGCGGGCACGAGACGCTTGCGCGCCAGCAACGGCATCGCCGGACGGAGGTGGACGTCCGGCGCCCTCCCGCCCAGCCGCGTGTGGCTCGGCGGAAGGGTGCCGCTCGTGCGCCCGAGGCAGGCTTGCCGCGCGTGCGTCAGAGCGTGCGCATGAACGCGACCAGGTCCTTCTTCTCCTGCGCGTTGAGCCGGGTCTCCAGCACGAGGTTGAAGAACTCCACCGTGTCCTCCAGCGTCATGAGCCGCCCATCATGGAGATAGGGCGGAGAGTCCTTGATGCCTCGCAGGGGGAACGTCTTGATGGGGCCATCGGAGCCCATCACCGCGCCGTTCACCAGCCGGGGCTTGTAGAAGCGCTCCGCCTGCAGGTTGTGCATCAGGTTGTCTGTGTAATACGGCGGGAGGTGGCACACGGCGCACTGCGCCTTGCCGAAGAAGAGCGTCTGTCCGCGCATCTCCTGCTGGGTGGCCTTCTTCGGGTCCAGCTTCCCGTCGAAGCGGAGCTTGGGGGCCGGCGGGAAGTCGAGGAGGGCCTGGACCTCCGCCATGAAGTGTACCTGGCTGCCCCGCTCGAGGATGTTGACCCCTTTCTTCGTCGCGATGACCGGGTCGCCATCGAAGTACGCCGCGCGCTGCTCGAACTCGGTGAAGTCCTCCACCGTCTTCAGGGCCCGCTGTGAGCCGAACAGGCGCTGGATGTTCACTCCGCGGAGCGTCGGCGTATCGATGCGGTGGCGGAACTCCTGGGGCCGGATGTCGCCCACCAGGTGCGTGGCGCCATTGGAGTGGCCGTTGACGTGACAGTCGAAGCAGCTCACGCCCCGGCTGGGCAGCTCGGAGCGGCGGTCGGCGGTCTGATTGAACTGCTGCTGGGGAAAGGGCGTGACGAGCAGCCGGAGGCCTTCCAGTTGCTTCGGATTCAGGATGCCGTTGAACAGCTCCTGGACGTTCATGATGGTCACCAGCTTCCCCTGCGAGACATCTCCCAGGTCCGGGCGCGTGGTGAGGAAGATGGGCGGCGGGAACTCCGGCAGCAGGTGGTCCGGTAGGTCGAAGTCGAGGTCGAACCGTGTGAGGTCCCTCGCTTCCTGCCGCTTGATTTCATCGATGTGGAACTTGGGGAAGACCATGCCGCCTTCCGGATGATTCGGGTGGGGCAATGGCATGAAGCCCGCGGGGAAGAGCCCCCTGTTTCGAATCGCCTCCGGGCTCATGGCGGCGAGGGAGTCCCAGGTCACGCCCTGCGGGAGCTTCACCCGCACGCCTTCCTGGACGGCTTTCCCCCGGGACATGGTGACGCCCCGGGCCGGACGGTTTCCCAGGTCATACCGGTGTTCGAGGAGCTGCTGGTGGCGCGCGGTGATTTTGGGCTTCTCCGCCTTCATCCGCGCCATGACGTCAGCGAAGGGCTCCGTCTGGGCCACGGGCATGTAGCTGGTGCTGCCCCGCCGCTGCACTTCCTGGGCGTGGGACATGCCTGTGTCCATCATGAAAAGGCCCATGACTGCGACAGCGATGTGTGGGATTACCCCCTGTGGCTTCATGCAAGTCCTCCTTGGGTCTGGCTTCACCCGGAATGGTGTCCTGCTGGTCAGGCAAGGTATTCAATTGCGGCGAGTGTTTGTCCGAACCGGGGGCGAACCGTTGGCCAGTTCATACGTTGGCGCGGGTCCACGCCTGCGCAGGGCGCCAAGAGGTCCAGGGGTCTGTTATGCACCTGAAGGGAGCGCGGTCTGGGCAGGCATGGACCCCAAGGGGGCTCAAGCGGCCTGTCCACCGGACGGGAGCATCACTCGGGCGGGGGCGTCAGCGGCTCTCCTCGGCTCCCCTGCACCCTCCCTCCCCCTCAACAGGGCCCCATCCCTCTTATGCGTCCTCCTGCGGATGCGAGACAGCGAGTGGCGCGGAAGCGGTGCTGCGCTGGCTCCTGCTCGCCGTGCTCGGTCTGTCCGCGTTCGCCGGCGCGCGTCGCCGATGGGCCCGGGAGTCCACTGATGGGCGCCGGCGGGACGCCCCCGCCCCGGCAACTGTGGGGCGGAGGTCAACCACGAGCTACTGCGCCTCGGTATACGTTGGAGCGAGCGCACCCGTCAGGGCCGCGTCGCGAAGCCCGGGCACCAGGTCCTCCGTCGCACCAAAGGCCTGACCGTGCGCAGGCAGGAGGCTCGTCCCGTCGATGCTCTGGAGCTGGAAGTCCGGGTTGGCCAGCTCGTACGCGAAGTCGAGCGAGGCGCTTCGATTCTGCGTCGTGGCCAGCACGAACGCACCATCCACGATGATCTCCGGACGGTGGTCCTCCAGGGTGGCGACCTGCAGCCCCGGCACTTCGTTCACCAGCGAGGCGAGCTGGGACGAGGGAACGATGAAGAGGTCCGCCTCATTCGCGGGGATGGGGTCTTGAGAGGCGCCCACCAGCTCGGTCACCCAGCCGGGCACCTTGATGCGGCGCGGAGGCGTGCCGCACCACTCACCGTCGTAGTCCCACAAATAGCCGGCCTGATTGATGGAGAGGAGTTCCTGCGCCATGGAGATGTTGGTGGGAATTTCCAGACCGTGCATGTCCAGGCGGTCGCGGTCGAAGCTCACCGAGAGGTACTCCCACCACCAGGGAATGCCAAGCGGGAACGGCCACCGCCAATCGGGGTGCCAGATGGCGAAGCTCGCTTGAATCATGTCGAGCCGCGCGCCACCGCTGTCCGCCACATAGTCGCAGTACTGTGGGCGGGCGATGCCGGACTGCTGGCACTCGCCGCAGTCGTCCATCAGGCAGCGCGCGGGCGACATCTCCAGCTCGGGAATCATCGTCGCCTCGAAGCTGCCCTCATAGTCGCCGTAGAAGCCGTTGGAGGCATAGGCGCACCAGCGCGGCGGGTTCGCCGACTCGCACTCGGGACACTCGCCCGGCAGGCAGTAGGCGTTGATGAGCCCGTCCTCCAGTAGCTCGGGAACCATGGTGTGGTTGCCCAGCAGCACGTCCGGGAGCGTGCCGGAGTGACGAGCCACCTGCAGCGCCTGGTAGAGCTCCTGCTGGGACGAGAACTGGGAGACCACCACCTCGTTGCCGCTGTTGCCCTGGTACGCGTCCACCGCCTCCACGAAGGCCTGCTCGGCCGTGCCGCCGAGAGAATGCCAGACATGGATTTCCGCGACATCCTGCGCGGTGGCCACCGTGCCTGTGAAGCACGCCGCCACCATCATCCACTTCAAAAGGTCCATTCTCATGAACTCCTCTGGGTTTAGGGGTGTGAGGCGTGGCAAACGCTAGCAGCCCCGGCCGACGCGAAAAAACATGAGCCGTGTACTTTGAATATTCGGCCGAGCGCGTCAGAGCGACCTGAGGAACGCGAGCATTGCCTCACGGTCCTCCAAGGGCAGACGGGCGTAACGCTCACGTGCCGGCGCGGCCTCACCGCCGTGCCACAGCACCGCCTCCTCGAAATTTCGCGCCCGGCCGTCGTGCAGATAGCGCGTGTGGCCGTTCACCGCCTCTACCAACCCAATTCCCCACAGCGGCGGTGTGCGCCACTCACTCCCGCTGGCGAGCCCATCTGGACGGCCGTCCGCGAGCCCTTCGCCCATGTCGTGCAGCAGCAGGTCCGTGTATGGGTAGAGTTTCTGCCGCGACAGCTCCGGGAGGTCGGGAACGTCTCCAGTTTCCAGCGGCCCGGAGACATGGCATCCGCCACACCCGATGGCGCGAAACACTGCCTTGCCTCGCAGGACCTGGGGCGCGTCCCAGTCCCTTCGCTTCGGCACGGCGAGGAGCCGCGTGTAGAACACCAGCGCATCCAGCTCTTCCTGCCCTAGCTCGGGCTCTGCGGTGCCGTCCCGCAGCTGGCTCGTGGTCAGCCCCATGTCTGCGAAGAGCGCATGCGCCACCTGCTGCTGCACCGAGGGCTGGTTTGCCTTCCACCCGAAGCGGCCCAGCTTCGGACGCCGCTCCACGTCGTCCTGGACGTAGTTGGGGCGCCCCGAGATGCCGTCCCCGTTCGCGTCCTCCGGATCCGCCAAGGCCAGGAGGGTCTTCTCCGGGATCGCCTCAAGCAGACCCAGCCCGAAGACCGCCGGAGACACCCTCGGAGAGAAACGCGCGCCCGCTTCCAGCGGCCCCCGCGACAGCTCCTTGAACGTGTAGCGCGGTCGCAGCAGGGAGAACGGCGCGCCATCCGCGAACTCGCCCGGCACCTCGTCGTACGCCACCACGGCCTGGCCCTCCGCCTGGGTCCCCTCCACGCCTCGCGGGTCCAACTGCACGCCGTACAGCGGATGCGCCCTCTGCCCCTGCGGACCGCTCAGCTGGAAGACCAGCGACGCGGGAGGCTGCCCGCGCCCATCCCTGTCGTGACACGTCGTGCACGAGGCGGCGCTGAAGAGTGGTCCCACCCGGCCGGGCGCGAACTTCGGGGAGAGCCAGTCACGGTTGAATACGCCCTTGCCCTTGTGGAAGTACGGCCAGCGCGCCCGGTACATGTTCGCGGGCGGGCGCCCGAACGACGTGTTTCCTGAGGCCGCCACCGTCGTGGCTCCGCCCTGGAGTTCCTCTCCCGGCTCCGCTGCGACGGAGAGGTCTCCCAGCACGAGTTCATTCGAGCGCCAGCCAGGGACGGCCCACGCCGCGGTCAGCAGCAGGGCTCCCATCGGAATGCCCAGAAGGAATCTCCGCGTTCGCATCGCCGCGTCTCCAGCAACTGGGGTTGCGTTGAACATACCGCACCGCCATCTTCGAATGTGGGCCGATGGGCCTGCCGATTCCGTGGACACCCGAGATGTGGTGGAAAGGGTGTCCGATGTCGGCAAGAGACGCGAATCAGAAGAGGGCGCAGAGGCAGCGCCGGAAGTTCACGCGCGAGTTGGGAGCGCGGTCTGGGTAGGCGTGTGCCCCAAGGGGCTCAAGCGGCCTGTCCACCGGACGGGCGCATCACTCGGGCGGCCCCGTCAGCGGCCTTCCTCGGCCCCGCCGTTCATTCAGCTCACGGAGGGCCGAAGCGCCCCATCCGGACCCGCCCATCCCAAGGAGACAGGCTGGGCCCGCCGCCAAATGAGTCCCACATGTTGCCACTGGTGTATGGATTTCCAATGTTGATGGCCATGCGGAGCGTCTGCGTGCCATTGCCGAAGACCACCGTGAACACGCTGTTCGCGAACATCGCTACGCCCGGGAAGAGATCCGTCTTCCTTACCCGAGTCAACCGGGGTGGCACGCTCCACGGGGATCCTATCACCCTCTTCACACCCACCGACCACAATGCCGTGGGCTCCCCCGGCATTGCTTGCCACAAACGCAAGTGCCTGGTGGCTTGGATTGCTTCTGGACTCACGGTGTCCCGTGAGGTTCGTGGAGTCACCCTCGACATGGGCAAACCAGGCCTGGATGTCCAGGAAGTGGTCATCTCCCGCTCCCAGAGCACTGAGTTCTCCTCTGGCATCTCCGTGGCATGGTCAGAAGATCGGTACCTGGTCGCATGGACGGATACGCGATACGGCAGCCATGACATTTTTGCCGCCAGGTCCGCGCCAATGGTTCGGTGCTCGACCCAAATGGCTTCATCATCTCCGCCGCGCCGGGCAATCAGAACTACCAGTCCGTGACAGCGACGAAGTATGGCTTCTTCGTTGCATGGAGCGACTCACGCTCAGGCTCGGCAGACATCTACGGCACCCGCTTGAAGCGCGGGTCTGAGGACGTCCTGGCCCCCTTGGGCATCCGCATCTCCACCGCGAGCACGACGGAGTTCTCGCCCAGGGTTGCCTCCGAGGGGGACGAGGTGCTCGTCTCCTGGAGCGCCCTGACGGCGGACACCGCCCGTGTTCGCGCTGCACGGGTGAAACGTAATGGGGACGTCCGTGACCGCAACGGCTTCGCCATCTCCAAGGGCCCTGCGATCCGGCAACTCCTCTTCGGGAACGTCGCGTATGCGCGCGGACGCTACTTCATCGTCTACGGCCGCGCTCCCGTCATGGACGAACCGCCGTATCAGGTCATGGTGGGCACCCGCGTGAAGAACGACGATGTCGTGGACAACCCCGTCATCCGCATCTCGCACGCGCCCTCCGTCGAGCAGCTCGCGCCTTGACGGAGCCTCCGCGACGCGAATCGCCAGCGGGCTTCTCGCTGGTCCGGACCGGCGTGGGGCTCAGACGCGGTCGGATCGCGCCACCTCGGCCACGCGCTCGGAGAGCATCTTCAGCGACATGGCGGCGTCGCCGGTGGTGGAGATGCGGTCCCTCAAGCAGGAGCGCAGGAGGCGAGCGCGGGGCTTGAGGCAGCGGCCAGGAAGGAGCGGATGGGAGAGGACACCGCGAGTGGACTTTCGCAGAGTTGCTCAGGAGGACGTTCGACTTCGAGGTGTAAGCCTGCGTGAGGCGTGGAGGCAGGCTCAAGGGGCTTGGCGCACGTGAACGGGGCCCCCGGAGTGCGGGCAATTCAGGAGCACCTGGGCATGCCCACGGGATGTGCGAGATGGGCCCCGGCACGAGGGCCACCCCAGGCCGCGGGGTGTTGTCCTGCGCCTGACCGCGCAACGTGTGCGCGGCCAGTGTGCCCTGACAGGGCTCCGTCCTACTTGCAGGCGGACTCGTCGGGGTGCTGGCCCCGGAGCTGCGTCAGGCCGTCGGTGCACGCGGCAGTGCAGACCCTGGCCGTCTCGTCGTTCTGCCAGCAGGAACCGTCGGCGCCGTAGGTCACTTCGGCGGTGGCCTCAATCTGGGGGGTCGTGGCCTTGATGCAGACCAGGTACTTCTTGCACTCGGCGCTCTGCTCCGAGTCATCGCTGCCACATGCCGTCAGTCCCAACACCGCAACCGCCAGGATCATCGACTTGAACAAGGTTCCTCCGAACCAAAGGGGGAACTGTCGTCTACCTGACGGTGTGGGGTGAGCTCAACCCTCCTTGGAGTCAGAATGACCCGCCGCAGAGGAGCCTCCGCCGACACATCATCCACTTCGAAGGCAGGCGCATTGCCCGGGGCCAGGCCCGCGCGGTGAGCAGAGCGTCCCTTGCTCACCGGAGGACACGAGGCTGCATCAGCCCACCGGAGTCCGGGTGGAAGAGGCACCCGAGCCGGCGCTGGAGGTCTTCGCTCCAGGCCGGGGTGGTGAAGTTGGTGCTGGAGTAGGTAAGTCCTTCGCGGAGGTGGCGACGGACTTTGACCTCGCGGAGACGGCCTTCCGCCGGTGGGTGAGGCATGCCCGGACGCACCTGGCAGACTGTTGAGATTGTCCGCGGGGGAGTGACGCCCCGCGGTGTCGCGTGAGAGGAGAGCGGCATCGGACGATGCGATGCGCGGGACGCCGAAGTCGCAGACGACGATGTTCAGTCTGCGGACGCCGGGCGGGCGCGTGCCGAAGGAACACCCGTTGTGGCGGGCGAAGGACCGTATCCGTCCGGCCAACGACGTGCTGAGAGTCGTTGAGTGTCCTCGAGCGCCTCTCACCCTCTCTCCCCTCAACAGGGAGGCCCCATCCCTGTCATGCGCATGCGCCACCACGCCGTGCTTCAGAGCTTGGCGTGCCACTCCTTCAGCAGCGCCGCTTCCTGCTCCCGCGTGATGCCGGCACGCAGCGTCGCCTGGCGCTCGGCCGGCTGGCTGCGGAACCACGCAAGCAGATCGGTCACCGTGGTATCGAAGGGGCGGTAAGTGAGCCCGGCCGCCATCGCCCGGGCATTGCTGACCGCCCCGTAACCCGCATAGGGCCCGCTCTTTGACGACACCCAGATCGGCAGCTCGACCTTCTTCTCCTCAAGGAATTCCGGCGACACATGCGTGTACGTCGGCTTCTTGCCGGTGACCCGCTCGCAGCCTTTCAGCATGGCCGTGGTGCTCAGTGGTTTCGCCGGGCCAACAGCGTTGAACGTGCCAAACGTGCCCGCTTCAGCAAGGCGGATCATCCATTCGCCCAGGTCGCGGCCGTCGATGATCTGCATCGGGTCGGAGCCATCGCCGGGCACGAGCATCTCGCCGCCCTGCGCCACGCGGTGCGGCCAGTAAGTGAAGCGATCGGTTTCGTCGCGCGGTCCGACGATGTAGCCGGGCCGGACGATGGTGACGCGCTTGCCGAACTGCTTGTGCGCTTCGGCCTCGCTCAACGCCTTGAGCGGGCCGTACAGGTGCTCGATGTCCGCTCTCAGTGAGTCCTGCGTTTCGGCCATCGCGTCCTTGCCCGCATACACCGCCATCGGCGCGTCCTCGGTGATGCCCTGCTTGCTACCGTCGGCATAGACGGAAATCGTCGAGATGAAGAGGTAATGCCCGACGTTGCCCTTGAGCACCTTGCCGGCATCGCGCACCCAGAACGGCAGGCTGGTGGGGTTGTCGATGCACACATCCCACTTGCGACCTTGCAGCGACTTGAGGTCGCCGGTATTGCGGTCTCCGAACAACTGCTCGACCGCGCTCGGCCATTCTGGTGATGGGCGCTTGCCGCGGTTGAACAGCGTCACCTTGTGCCCGCGCGCCAGTGCGTAGTTGACCTGGAACGGTCCGGTGAAACCGGTGCCGCCGAGGATCAGGATGTTCAGCGGTTTCGCCGCGCGTTTGATGGGCTTGGACGGCTTTGCCCAACCCGGCAGGGCGGCGGAGGCAGCGGCGAGCGCACCGAACTTGAACAGGTCACGACGGGTGGTGGTCATCCAATGGTCCCTGGCGAGTCGGCCGGAGTTCTTAGCGTATCCAAAACGGGATGCATGTGCGATGCGACATGGATCCCGGAGCGGCCGGGAACCCGAACGGCCGCCACCCGGGGGGCGGCAACCGGCATCAGGGCTGCGGCGCCGTCGACTGCATTGTCGTGCGGCAGTCCACGCGCTGCGTGTCCGACGACCCGCGCTATGAGTAGGCACGGCACTCGCGCGCGCCTTCACGGGTGACTGGGGGGCCAGTCGCTGGGCGTCACGTTGGTGGACATGGTGGGGAAGAAGGTCGCGTTCATCAAGGCGGCGGGGCGCGCAGCGGAGCGGCAACTGCGCGTCGTGTCCTCGCGGGCGTACCGGTTGCCGTTCTCCGGCGCCGAGCGCCAGGTGGCGGTGTTCGCGAAGGAGTAGGGCAGGGGAGGGCGGCCGTGTGCCCATCGCTTTGTTTCACGCCGGGTCGGCGAACTCGCCTGTCATCGAGGGCTCAGCCGAAGCGCACCGCTCCCAAGCTCAAGGCTGTGATCCGACCACGGATGTCATCGCAGTCCCCTGGGCGGGGCGCGTGCCCTATGCGACGGGGCGGCCCACCCTCGACATGCTCGGGCTCAACGACACGCACATCGCGCACCTTCCGTCGCTTCAGCGCGGAATCGACGTGAAGATGGACCCGGAATACGTCCTGGCCCGGCGTCCCAAGCTCATCTTCGTCAACGTGAACCACTGCTATGTGCAGAAGGAGTGCTCGTTCGCGGATGCGGGGTGGCTGGAAGATTGGCGACCGGCAGCTCATCGAACTGCTGCGTCAGTCGCCTGACTACGAATGGGTGAAGGACGCTCCGACGGACATCTCCGTCTTCCGCCGCCGCGAGTCACTGGCACAGTAGGCCGTGACCTGCTCACCCCGCATGCGCGCCAGAGTTCGCCCAAATCATGGGGAGCTCATCGCGCTGTTCTCCGAATCTGGAAGCGATGAGCCCCATTTCGATGGTGCGCATCGGTGAGGCCACCGAGGCCGCGGCCGCGGCGCTCTGGCTCTGTTCGGATGCCGCATCCTTCGTCACCGGCCCGTCGTGCTGTCGCGCGCTTCGCGCTGATTCGTCAGTCGGAGGGTTCCGTCACCGCCTCCACCGGCGCCGGTTCCGTCTCGGTTTGATCGACCTCGCGCCACCATGGGTCGATTGACTGCACCTGGCGCGGCTCGATCGGCTGGCCGAGGCGAGGCATGACCAGCGGCGCATTCGTTGGGGCGAGCTTCACGAGCGTCTCCGCAGGTTCGTCCCAGGAATGGATTGCGAGATTGAACGTGCCCCAATGGACCGGCAGGAAGGCGCCACCGCCCAACAGGTCGTGCGCTTGCAACGCATTCTCCGGTCCGAGGTGAATATCTCCCCACGCCGGGTCCCACGCGCCGACCTCGAGCATGATGAGGTCGAACGGTCCCAGCCTCTGCCGGATCTCGACGTACTCCTGGGTCAGGCCCGTGTCGCCGCTGAAGAAGACGGCGTGATGCGGACCGCGCACCACAATCGACGACCACGCTGTCCGGTTCCTATCGGCCACGCTGCGACCCGAGAAGTGCTGTGATGGTGCGGCGGTGAAGGTAAGGCCACCGACCTCCGCGGACTCCCACCAGTCGAGCTCGGTGATGCGCTCGGGAGGCACGCCCCACGCCTCCAGATGCGCACCCACGCCGAGTGAGGTGACGAACGGAACCCCGAGCGGGATGAGTTGAAGGATGGTCGGGTAGTCGAGGTGGTCGTAGTGGTCGTGCGAGATGACGACCGCGTGGAGCGGAGGAAGCTGACCGATTGTCACCGGCGCGGGGTGAAACCGCTTCGGCCCCGTGAAGGGAAGCGGGGAGATGCGCTCTCCCCACACCGGGTCAGTCAACACGCGCTTCCCATCGACCTCAAGCAGGACGGTGGAATGACCGAGCCACGTCGCGCGGAGCCCGCTCTGCACTGGGAGCAGCCACTGCTCGAGCGGATTGACGATGGGCAGCACGCCAGTCGGCACCCGCCGCTGACCGCCGCAGATGAACTCCTTCATCGTCGAGACAGCGGTGCCCTTCTTCAGCCCCTGAGTCACCGGGGATGTGTTGTGGAACATCCCATCCTTGAAGCGCGGTGACGCCTTCATGCGTTCGAGCCGGGCTCCCTGCGCCTTGCTTCCGAGTACCTGCATGCTCCGTCCCTCTCTATCGCAGCGCCATGTTCGGTTGGTCGCCCACCCCTGCACCTGCCCAAGATTCGCTCACTGATCGGAATCTGGGCCCGAGGTCATCGAAGCCCGAGCCACACGCACTACGTCGAACCCAGCCTCATCAGGACTTCGGCAACGCCATCCGGGTGATGCGGGTCCTCGTTGCGCAGGGTGTGGAAGCCACACTTCTCGAGGACGCGGATCGACGCGAGGTTGTTGAGAGCGACCCACGCATGAAGTGGCCGGGTGGGCTCGAGCACGAGAAACTCGGAGAGGGCCCGAGTGGCGATGCCCTTGCCCCAATGCTCGCGACCCATCCAGTAGCCGACGAGGCGCATGGCATCCTGTTCCCAACTGCCGATGTGCCCAACGACCACACCGCCCATGACGATGGTGCGGGTGACGTTCTCAGGGCGGAGAACGTTTGTGCGCCAGTGGGTCATGAACGCATCGCGTTCCCGCGATGCAAATGCGGCCATGCGCTGCGCTTCTGGGTCGCGCTGGTGTTCGAAGAAGATGGGAAGGTCTTCATCCGTGACGTTGCGGAGGATCATCCTGGGAAAGCTCCGTCCAGTCTGTGCCGCGCGGTGTCCCTCTCAAGGGGACCGCGCGACCTCGAGGTTCGGGCCCACCGCTCCGCCCGCCCCGGCGCTCCAATCCTCTGGGAAGCGACGGACTTCGGGGCGAAGCAGGAAGGCTCAATGGGAAGGCTGCAGCGCCTTGCGCTCCTTCGCGCAGGCCTGGAGCAGCTCCAACATGCTCATGCTTGTGCCGCCGATGTCGAACTTCTGCTCCTTGAAGTCGGGGTACCGGTTCTCGAGGATGCGCCCCTCCGCGATGCAATCGTTGAGCTGCGCGAGCGCCTCGCTCTTGCGCCCCTTGGTGAGGTGGGCCTTCGCCGCGTCGTAGGTCTTCCACTGGCCCTCCTGGAACCGGAGCTCCACGTCGCCCCGCTTCAGGGGCGCCTGCAGGCCTCGGCCTTCTGGGCACACTGGACCATCACGTCCTGGGGCCCGGTGGGGCCCCCGTCCACGAGCACGTCGACTGCGCAGGTCCGCAGAGGATGCCGCCGCCTTGCCCGCGACGTCCAGCGCCACACCGCTCCGGCCAACGGTGCCGGAGCGGCACACTGAGGCCACATAGGGCGACGGAGGAAAAAGAAAAGCCCAGCAACCCCTGAGGATTGCTGGGCTTTTCTAGCGAGGAGTACGGGACTTGAACCCGTGGCCTCCGGCGTGACAGGCCGGCGTTCTAACCAACTGAACTAACTCCCCAGATGGGGCTGCGAGCGGCAGGGCCAAAAACCGAGTCTCTCACTAAAAGGCGAAGGGCCCGGAACCTTGCGATTCCGGGCCCTTCTTGGTGGCGAGGAGTACGGGACTTGAACCCGTGGCCTCCGGCGTGACAGGCCGGCGTTCTAACCAACTGAACTAACTCCCCACATCGGTACGACAGTGGGCGGAACAGGGATTGAACCTGTGACCATCGCCTTGTAAGGGCGCCGCTCTACCGCTGAGCTATCCGCCCGTCAGGCGTCCGCCGCGCTTCGGTGAGGCGGGCTTTTATCGGCCTCATCCGACACTGTCAAGCATACGCTTCAGCAGGGCCGATCATTCCGCAAGGCCGCCCGGGCCCTGGTGGGCATCCGGGCGGCCAGTGGACTGGCCATGTGGCTACGGGATGACCGTGCCGAGGTCCCCACCCTGGAAGCCGTTACCGGTGTTTCCGCTGCCGCTCCGGTCGTTCCGGTCGCCGTAGCAGAACGGCCCGCCGTTGAGCGAGTAGCGGTACGCGTAGGACGTCCCGACCGACACTCCCTCCGGCAGGCTTACGGAGTACTGATCGTTGTTGCCCTCGTCACTGAGGTACGTGGCTGCCACCCACGTCCAACCGGAGATGCCCGGGTCGCTGCTCGCGGGGCCGTAGCCGAGCTCCGCGACGACGCCAGCGCCCTGGCCGCTGCCGGGCGTGACTCCCTCCACGTGTAGCTGGCCGTAGACGATTCGCGGGTTACCCTCGGCGCCCGCCGCGATCTCGAAGGGCCACTGGAGGTTGCAGTAGCCAATTCCCGCGTGGTTGCCCACCGTGAGGGCGTGTTGCTGGCCCAGCGTGTACCCACCCACGTTGCTGCCGTCCTTGTCGCAGTACGTCCACGTGGTGCCGTCCGTGGTGTAGCGCAGGCTGACGGCGCGGTCGCCGGTGTAGGCCGGCGTCACGGTGGTGGAGAACTCATCCGTGTCCGCCTCACCGGCGGCCTCGCTGGTGTACTCCGCGGCCTTCCATGTGAACGCGTCCGCCTGGGTGGAAGCGTTGGTGTCCGCGGCGCCTACGCCCACCTGCACCTGGACGTTGGCGCCCGGCCCCTCGCCCGCGGTGACGCTCGGGATGTGCACCCGGCCCACCACGGTGACGATGTCGCCGCTGCCCACCGTCGTGCCGCTCACGCTCTGCAGGCGGCAGTAGCTGTCCGTCGGCTCGGGATCCGGGGCCTCGGTCACCGCCAGGCTGCCCGTCAGGTCCGCGTTGAATCCGTCCGGGCCGCTGCTGTTTCCATCCGCGTCGCAGTAGAGGAACTCGCCGCCGTTCACCTGGAAGCGGTAGGCGAACCGATAGCTGCCCACCACGCCCGGGTTGGGCAACGTGGCCTCGTACTCGTCGTTGTCCCAGAAGTCGCCCTTGAACTGGGCCGTCGTGGTCCAGTCCCACTCGTCGGACGTGGCCGGAGCCTCACCGGCGGGTCCCCAGCCGAGTTGGCCCACGATGTCCGCGACTTCGCCCGTGGTGGTGTTGGTGAGGCCCGCCACGTTGACGTACGCGATGATGACGTGGCTGGCCGCATCCCCGGTGGTGTACGCCAGCGACTGCGGCGTGTCGTTCCCATCCGGCCCCAGCTTGCAGTAGCCGATGACGCGCGGGATGACGGGCTGGCCCGTCACGTTGAGCGTGCCGAGCTGGTCCAGCTCGAAGTCTTGACCGCCGTCGTCCACGCCGTTGCCGTCGCACACGCGGATGGGGCCGCCGTCGTGGTTGAAGCGCACCGCGTAGCGGTACTCGCCGTTGATGGTCGGGTTGGGCAGCGTGCCCTTCCACTGGTCGTTCACCTCGAAGTTGTCCTGGTCGAAGGTCAGCTGGGTCGACCAGTTCCACCGTGACGAGGTGCGCGGGTCCTCACCCACGGGACCCCAGCCGAGCTGGCCCTCCAGGCCTGGCCCTGCGCCTTCGCGGTCCGTCACGCCCGGCAGGTTGACCTGGGCGTACACCGTCTTCAGGCCCGACGTTTGTGTCGTCGTGTAGTTGATGGCCTCCGGCGCCGTCCGGTCGAGGCCAATCTTGCACCACGTCACCGCCGGCTTCGGCGCCTCGTCGCCCACGGTGAGCGTGCCCAGCTTGGACAGGCTGAAGGTCAGGTTGCCCTCGTCGCTGTCGTTGACGCCGTCCGCGTCGCAGAAGCGCCACACGTTCTCGCTGATGCTGAAGCGGAAGGCGATTCGCCAGGTGCCCACGGTGCCCGGGTTGGGCAGGTCGGCCTCCCACTCGTCGTTGTTGCCGTGGTCCGTCTTGTACGTGGCGTTCACCCACGTCCAGCCGCTGTCGCTGCGCGGGTCCGAGTCCGCCGGACCGTAGCCGAGCTGCGCCACCAGGCCCGAGCCCGCGCCACCGCCCTGGGTGATGCCCGCCGCGTACACCTGACCGGCCACCTTCACGTTCGGGGTGTCGCCCGGCCGGTAGAAGACGTTGACCGGCCCGGGGTTGTTGTCGGGGCCCAGCTTGCAGTAGTCCACGCGCGGCCGGGAGATGAACACCCGGCGCAGCATGTCCTCCGACACGCCGTTGGCGCTGCCATCGCCGTCCGCCATCACCCACGTGGCGCCGTTGTCGATGGAGAAGCGCATGGTGACGACCCACTCACGGCGCTCACCGCTGATGGTCGGCTGGAGCAGCACGGTGCCCTGGTAGATGTCCGCCTCGCGGCTGCCCGAGTCACCCTCGTAGCTGGCCTCTTCCCAGGTGTAGCTGTCCGGGTTGAGCAGTTCCGCGTCCGCCAGGGCGAAGCCCACCTGCGCGCGGGTGCCGCCGCCCTGGCCGGTGCCACGGGTGATGCCGGCCACGGTGACGGCGCCGCGCACGGTGGTGCCCACCGGCTGGCCGTTGCTGACCGCGTCCACGTTGCCGTTGAGCACTTCGGCCTGTTCGATGTTCGCCACCGGCGCGCCTTCGAACGTGAAGCCGCCCACCAGGGTGCCGTGAGCGCTGTCCGGGTTCACCACGCGCACGTCCACCACGCCGGAGGTGGCGGTGGGGGTGTAGCCGTAGATGCGGTGGGTGTTGACCACCACCACCCGCAGGGCCTCCTGCTGGCCGAAGTAGAGCTTCGCGCCTTCCTTGAAGCCGGCGCCGTAGACGTTGATGAGGGTGTGGCCCGAGACGGGGCCGCCCGAGGGCTGGACCTCCCGCACGACGGGCGCGTTGTCGCTGGGAGCAGGTCCTCCGTCTGAGTCGCCATTACAGGCGACGACCAGCAGAGGCAGGACGAGGACGAGGGCACGGAGACAGCGAGACGACATCGACATCACCCCTTGACTCCGCCAGCGGTCAAACCGCCGACGAGGTGTTTCTGAAGCGCGAAGAACAACGCCATGACCGGCGCGGAGACGATGAGCGCGCCCGCGGCGAACTTGCCCCACTCCACCTTGTGCTCGCCGACGAGGCGCTGGAGCGCGACGGGCAGGGTGAAGCGGGACGGGTCATTGAGCAGCGTGGCGGCGAGGATGAACTCGTTCCACGCCGTCATGAAGGAGAAGAGCGCCGTCACGGCCAGCGCGGGCCGGGCCAGCGGGAGCACCACGCGCACGAACACCTGGAAGGTGGAGGCGCCGTCCATCACCGCCGCTTCCTCCAACTCGCGCGGCAGCGTGTCGAAGTAGCCCTTGAGGTTCCAGATGCAGAAGGGCAGGGCGGTGGTGGCGTAGACCAGGACGAGCCCCGTGAGGCTGTCCAGCAGGTGCAGCTTCTGGAGGATGCTGTAGATGGGCACCATCATCAGCGTCGCCGGGAACATCTGCGTCACCAGCAGCGCCTGCATCCCGCCTTCCTTGCCGGGGAACCGGAAGCGCGACAGCGCGTAGGCCGCGGACACCGCCAGCGTCAGGCCCACCAGCGTGGTGGCGCCCGCCACGACGATGCTCGCCAGGAGCTGCCGGCCGAACACCCACCGCCCCGCCGCGTCCGTGCCGGAGAGCACCTGACGGAAGTGCTCCAGCGTGACGGTTTCGGGGAAGGGGTTGGCGGTGAGCGCGAGCCCGTCCGTGGGCGACAGCGCCATCTTCACCACCCAGAGCACCGGGTAGAGCGTGGCCATGCACAGTAGCGTCAGCCCGGCGTGGATGGCGGCCATCTTCAAGCGCGAGGGGCGGTTCATCCCATCACCTCCGAGGACGACCGCATCAATCGCTTGGTGAAGGCGGACCAGACCAGCAGCACCACGAAGATGAGGACCGAGTACGCCGCCGCGAAGCCGTACTGCTCGTTGCGCTGGAAGGCCCAACGGTAGGCCTCCGACACCAGGATGTCGGTGCCGCCGCCCGGCTCACCGCCGGACACCAGGTAGATGATGTTGAACATGTTGAAGGTCCACACGCTGCCCAGGATGACGGCCGGCAGCATGGCGGGCCTCAGCAGCGGCAGGGTGATGCGGCGGAACTGCGTCCACTTGCTCGCGCCGTCCACCTCCGCCGCTTCGTAGAGCTCCTGGGGGATGGACTGGAGCGCGCCCAGCGCCACCACCATCATGAAGGGGAAGCCCAGCCAGGTGTTGGTGGCCACGTTGGCCGCGAAGGCCGTGGAGAAGCGGGTGAACCAGCTCACCGGCTCCAAGTCCAGGGCGACCAGCAGGCCGTTGATGGCGCCGAACTGCCGGTGGAACATGCCCTTCCACATGAGCGCGGTGATGTAGTTGGGCACGGCCCAGGGGATGATGAGCAACACCCGGTAGACCCCCCGCAGCTTCAGCAGCGGATCCTTCAACAGCAGCGCCAGGAACAGGCCGATGCTGACGTGGAGCACCACGTTGACCACCGCCCACAGCAGCGTCACGGCCAGCGTGAAATAGAAGGACAGTGGCTCGGTGATGCTGTAGCCGCGGCTGGCCAGGATATCCACGAAGTTGGCCAGGCCCACGAAGGAGTATTCCCCCGCCTCGTGGTGGAACAGCGACAGGCTGAGGCCCACCGCGAAGGGGACGAACACCAGCAGCGCCACGCCGGCCGCCGCGGGGGTGATGTACGCCACCGCCTGCGCCACATCCGGGTAACGGCGCTTGAAGGGCAGTGTCGCCGCCGGGCGCCGCAGCACATAGACGGAGCCGCCCAGCGCCATGGCGCCCACCAGGCCCAGCCAAGGCATGGGACTGGCGTCGGGCGGGCGCTCGCGGTGCAGCGCGCGGTAGCGCCGGTCCGCCAGCGCGCCCGCGTCCTGGGGCGCGGTGCCGCCCTGGAGTACCGCGCGCAGCGCCAGTTTCATGGGCTCCCAGACGCGCGCCATCTCCAGCGTGTTGGGCATGGGCGTGGCGTGGCGGGCCGCCTCGCGGAAGGAGGAGATGAGCGTGTCCTCCCGCACCTCGTTCAGCGTGTACGCGGCCACGTCCGCCGGAATCTGCCGGCCCACCATGGCCCGCACGCGTGAGGCCTCGCCCAGGGAGATGAAGCGCGCCAGCGCCTGGGCCTGCTCCGCTCGCTCGGAGCGCGCGGAGACGTAGGCCGTCTCCACGCCCAGGAAGGGGCGGATGGGGATGTTCGTGGTGCTCACCGTCGGCAGCCCCACCACGCGGTATTCCACCTGGGGGGCAATCTCCCCGGCGAACCACGGCCCGCTGATGATCATGGCGGCGCGGCCGTCGTTGAAGAGGCTCTTCACCAGCGCGCCCGAGGCCTCCTGGGGGATGAAGCGCTGGTCCTGCAGGTCCTTCACAAAGGCCAGGGAGCGGGCCATCCCCTGTGTGTCGAAGCTCGCGCGGCCGTTTGCATCGAACAGCTCGCCGCCGAAGCCGAAGAGGAAGCCCGCGTGGAAGTAGAAGTCGCCGCTCTCGTAGGCCAGCCCGAAGCGGCCCGCGTCCGCGTCCGATAGCGCGGGCAGCATCGCCAGCAGCGCGTCCGTCGTCTCTGGCGGCTGGGGCACGAGCTTCGTGTTGACGTAGAGCGCCAACGACTTGAGCGACATGGGATAGCCGTACACCTGGCCATCCACCTCCAGCGCCTCCACGGCGTTGGGGAAGTAGTCCTCGCGCGCCAGCCCACTGGCGGGAGCCACCAGATGCATCGCGTGGAAGTTGCGCAGTCGCTCGTGGTTGAAGATGAAGACGTCCGGGCCCACGCCATGGGGAATGGCGTTGGTCAGCTTGGCCGCGTAGGCGTCGTAGGGCAGGGCGAGCAGCTCCACCTGGACGCCCGTCTTCGAGGTGAAGAGCTCCGTGGCCTGGACGAGCGCCATCTCCTCGCCGCCGCGGTACGCGTGCCACAGCTTCAACGGCTTCTCCGTCGCGGGCGCCGCTTGCGCGCTCAGCGCCGTGGCGAGCAGTGCCAGGCCGAGCCACCGGCTCACGACGCGATCTCCATCGCGGCGCGCTGCTCCGGATGGCGCAGCGCCTTCGCGCCGTCCTTGGAGAAGACGTGCAGCGCGTCCGCCACGGGGGCCAGGTGCACCTTGTCACCGACCGCGACGTTCACGCCCTTGTCGAAGCGAGCCGCCACCAGTCCGGCCTCCGTTTTGACGAAGGCGTACCCGTCGAAGCCCAGTCGCTCCACGGCGTCCACGGTGCCAGTGAGGGGCCCCTGGGATTCCACGCGCAAATCCTGGGGACGCAGGCCCAGCAGCACCGTGGCTTCCTCCGGGGGCACGTCCGCCGGACAGGGCAGGGTGAAGCCCTTGCCGGTAAACTGGGCCCCCTCTCGCCGCGCCTCCAGGAAGTTCATGGAGGGGGAGCCGAGGAACCCCGCGACGAACTGGTTGGCGGGGCGGTTGTAGAGCTCCAGCGGCGGGCCCACCTGCTGGAGGAGCCCGCCATTGAAGACGGCCACGCGGGTGGCCAGCGTCATCGCCTCCACCTGGTCGTGGGTGACGTAGATCATCGTCGCGCTCAGCCGGCGGTGCAGCCGCGCCAGCTCGCCGCGCATCTGGACCCGGAGCGCGGTGTCCAGGTTGGAGAGGGGCTCGTCGAAGAGGAAGACCTTGGGGCGGCGGACGATGGCTCGCCCCATGGCCACGCGCTGGCGTTGGCCGCCGGACAGGGCCTTGGGCTTGCGCTCCAGGAGCTGGTTCAGCTCCAGCATTCCGGCCACCTCCTGCACGCGCGACGCAATCTCCGCGGCGGGGAACTTCCGGAGCGTCAGGCCGAAGGCCAGATTCTCCCGCACCGTCATGTGCGGGTAGAGCGCATAGGACTGGAACACCATTGCAACGTCTCGGTCACGAGGCGGAACGTCGTTCACCCGGGCGCCGCCAATGCGCACCTCGCCCGCGTCCACCTGTTCCAGGCCCGCGATGAGCCGCAGCAAGGTCGTCTTCCCGCAGCCAGACGGGCCGACCATCACCAGGAATTCACCTTCACCCACCTGAAGGTCCACGCCCTTCACGATGAGGTTCTGGCCAAACGACTTCTTGATCCCGCTCAGGGTGACTTCGGACAAGTCGTGCTCGGAGAAATTGATGGGAAGACGGTCGCGCACCTTACCCGGACGCTTCTTATTTCCTCAAACCTCCTTGGTTGCTTGCGCTGCATCCTTCCGGCGCGTGCGCCAGTGAACGAAGGTCTGTTCCCGATTGGAAACCCGGACCCAGTCTTGTCAGGCATGGAAGGCGCTTGTTATGGAACCGGAGTTTGATTGCCGGGCCGAGTCATGTCCGGACCTCGAGGTCAGCCTACCTGATGCTCACTCACAGAATGTCCCGCCTCGTGGGCGCGGCGCTGTCCACCGCCCTGTTCATCACTGGCTGTAGCGAGAGCGACTACGTCCGGCTGTACCACAGTGATGCTCGGGCCCCGAGCTACTCGGTGGACGACATCGAGTCCCTTCGCCAGATCGGCCCCACCTTCGTGGACAAGGGCGTGAACTTCGCCCTGTACTCGGAGAACGCCACCCGGCTGGAGCTGCTGCTCTTCGAGGACCCGGAGAGCAACCGCCCGGCGCGCGCCTATGAGATGACACGCTATGGCGACGTGTGGAGCGTCTACGTGGAAGGCGTGGGCGTGGGACAGCACTACGGCTTCCGCGCATGGGGACCCAACTGGGAGTTCGACCCGCGGTGGTTCCCCGGGTCCATCCACGGCTTCAAGGCGGACGCGGACGTCTACGGCAACCGCTTCAATCCCAACAAACTGCTCACGGACCCGTACTCCAAGGCCCTGCACCGCGACCACGACTGGAGCAAGGGCAGCACGGCCAGCGGTCCGGCTCGCACGGAGGTGACCTACGCGGCCTCCGCCAAGAGCGTGCTCGTCAAGAGCGGCGACTACCAGTGGGGTGAGGCCGAGCAGCAGTGGCGCGCCAACCGCCAGGACGAGAACTGGCAGGGGCACGGCTGGCAGGACCTCATCGTCTACGAGGTTCACGCCAAGGGCTTCACGGCGGACCCCGCCAGCGGCGTTCGCTTCCCGGGCACCTACCGCGGCTTCGGTGAGAAGGCGGCCTACCTGGCCGAGCTGGGCATCACCGCGGTGGAGCTGCTGCCCATCCACGAGAAGCCGCTGGACGGTGGCTACTGGGGCTACCAGACCATCAACTTCTTCGCGCCCGAGCTGTCCTACGCGGCCTTCAAGGAGCCGCACCAGGTCATCAACGAGTTCAAGTGGATGGTGGAGCAGCTCCACAAGCACGGCATCGAGGTGATTATCGACGTCGTCTACAACCACACCGGCGAGGGGGGCCTCTGGCGCGAGAAGCTGGAGACGGATGACGTCATGCCCGGCGAGCCGCTGGAGTCCCTGGACCCCGCGGAGACGGCTGGCCTCTATTCGTTCCGCGGCATCGACAACCAGGCGTACTACGCGCTCAACCCGGACCGCCGCACGTATTGGAACAACACCGGCGTCGGTAACCAGACGCGCCCCAACCACCGGCCCACGCGCAAGCTCATCATCGACAGCCTGCGCTTCTACGTGGAAGAGCTCCACGTGGACGGCTTCCGCTTCGACCTGGCGCCCATCCTGGGTGAGCGCGACGGCGACTACAACCGCTGGGACGACCCGCGCAACACCGTGCTCCAGGATGTCATCGACGACCCGGTGCTCCAGAAGTACAACACCCGCATCATGGCCGAGCCGTGGAGCGCGGGCGGCTGGTACTGCATGCCGCTGGGCGAGTTCCCCAACGCCAAGACGCAGCCGGGCAATGGCTGGTACGAGTGGAACGGCCGCTTCCGCGACTGGTGGCGCGCGTTCATGAACCAGGACGGTTGGAAGCTCAACTCCAACGAGGGTTCGCTGTGCGGCCGGCCTGGCACGGTGGACGGCGGCTTCCTGATGTACGGCAGCCAGGAGTGGTTCGAGCGCAATGGCCGCCGCCCGTATCACTCCATGAACTTCATCACCGTGCACGACGGCTTCACGATGTACGACCTGTTCGCGTACGACGAGAAGCAGAACCGCTGCGGTCCGTTGAACCCGGTGTGCTGTGACACACCGAACAGCCCCTTCTGCGACAAGGTCAGCGGCGAGGATCGCAACCGTTCCCGCAACTGGGGGCCGATTGGCGACGAGCGCGCGGAGAGCATGCGGCGGCAGATGATGCGCAATGCCTTCATGTCGATGATGATCAGCCACGGCACGCCGATGATCCTGGGCGGCGACGAGTGGATGCGCACGCAGTTGGGGAACAACAACGCTTACTCCACGCTGTCCGACAACCCTTTCAACTGGTACCAGTGGGGGACGTACCTGGCGCGCGACGAACGTCACCGCATGTTCGAATTCGTGAAGGCAGCCATCCGCCTGCGCAAGGAGCACGCCTACGCCTTCGCGCCGAAGGACTACGGCAAGGGCGCGCCGCTGGCCTGGAAGAGTGCCCAGAACACCGAGGCGGCGTGGGACAGCAAGCAGTTGATGATTCACTACCACGACGCGTCCTACGGGCCGGAGCTGCTGGTGCTCATCAACATGGAGCCCCGCGCGGTGACGTTCACGCTGCCCGAAGGCCGCAAGTGGACGCGGCTCATCGACACGCAGGCGTACTTCGACAGCCCCACCTATCTCACGATGGCGGGCCTGGACAGCCGGTCCACGGGTAACTCGTGGCTGGATGCAGCGTCACCAGTGAACGGTCCGACGTACGGGATGCCGGAAAGAACCATCGTCATCCTGCGTGCGGAGTAGGCAGGCAAGCAGGTTGCGCTATAAGCGGGGCCCGCCCATGCGAGTCCTGCCTGCGCGCCTCGGCGCTATCCTGTTGTCGTTCCTGCCGCTCGTTGCCCTGGCCGATGCGCCTCGCGATCGCTTCGGGGCCGCGGGTTATTTCCGCATCATGACCCGCCCGGACTTCGCGGGCGGCTCGGGCCAGTTGGGCTATTACTGGCTCTACGGTCGGCTCCTCAACGAAAGCCCTTACGGTGAGCTCAACCTCCGGCTGGACGCGTTGCAGGCCACGCCGGGGACCGACGAGGTGTGGGCCGAGGTCCACTCCCGTATCTCTGGCAGGTCGTTTCGTTCGGCGGACCCCGGTAATGGCTCGCTGGTGAACTTCAGCGCTGACTACCTCTTCGTCCGCGCCGGCAACATCCTGCTGGACCGGGTGACGTGGCAGCTCGGCACGCTCGAGGACCGCTGGAACGACCTGCACATCTACGACCAGCGTCCTGGCACGCTGCTCTGGGACACGGTGGGCCTGTCCGGCACGTACCAGGGCGACCGCTACGACGTCCTGCTGGCGGTGGGGGACAGCGGCTACACGCTGCGCCCGAACAACTACAACACGGTGCTGACGGGCGCCGCGTCGTTCCGCTACCGGCTGATTCCCGGTCACCTGGAGGTGGGTATCCGCGGCCAGGTGGGCTACGAGCCCGCGGTGCGCGGCAACCGGAACGCGCTCTACGCTTCGCCCGGGACCAGCTACGAGAACTTCGCGCGGCGCGAGGTGGTGCGGCGCTACTTCGAGGCCAACCCGGGCGCGGAGGACCTGGTCCCGGACCTCAAGGCCCGCAGCGCGCTGTCGTACCGGGCCATGGGCTATCTGGGCTTCGGCGGGGTGGGGCCGCTGGTGTGGAGCAACCTGTACCTGACCTTCGAGAAGCGCCACCCGCAGCCCTTCTACACGGAGAACTTCCGGGGCCGGGACTGGACCGTGTACGTCACGGACCAGACCGACGAGCGCTACGACGCCAACCTCGGCAACGAGGCCTACCTGCGCATCATCCCCGACAAGCTGGAGGCGCTCTGGGGTGTGTGGGCGGGTTACTCGTTCAACAAGGACAACACGATTGCCGCGGGCGAGGACAACCGCGTCATCGCCTCCACGGTGCTCCGCCTTCAGTACTTCCTCACCGACAGGGTTCACCTCCTGGTGGAGAGCAGCGTCGCGCGCGAGAAGAGCCTGAACGGCAATCTCTACCGCAACCATGTGGACTCGGTGTTCACCAGCACCGACGGCATGGCGGACGCGCGCGGCCTGGAGTTCGGTGACAGCGACACGCGCGACACCTGGCAGTTCAAGGCCGGTGTGGTGCTCAACCCCACGGGCCGCAGCATCTACGCGCGCCCCAGTCTGCGGCTGCTGTACGGGCTCCAGCGCTCCACCCAACATGCGGCGTTCGGCAACTCCTTCGTGGACAGCCTGGACCAGTACAACGTTTACGTCGGCCCCGAGCGTCACTGGCACTCGGTGGTCGCGATCGAGGCCGAAGGATGGTTCTGACAAGGCGATGGAGCGTGGTGGTCTCCCTCACGGCGGCGCTGGCCGCGGTGACGCTCGCGGCGTGTCTGCCCCGCGCGGCGCCTCCACCCCTGGCGCCCAGCGGCACGGTGGTCGCCGTGGCCTACGTGCGGGATGACGCGAGGCGGGCCGGCGTGGTGGCGGACGTCCCGGAAGGACTGAAGCAGCGCATCGCGGAGACCCTGGCCAGGCGCAACCTGCGCGTGGAGGTGGTGCCCTACGCGGACTACGCCGCCTACTTCGCGAAGGTGCGCGACTCGCAGCGCCGCTTCGAGATGCTGAAGGCGCTGACGCCGGAGGCGCCGCTGCACCTGCTGGTGGAGACGCGGGTGTCGTTCTTCAGCCAGGTGGGGGGCCGCTTCTCGTGGGACATCTCGGTGCGGACCACGGGCGCGCGCGCGGACTCCGCGATGGCGCCCACCGTCGTCACCCAGGACTACGGCGCGGCGCTTCAGTTCGACCAGCAGCGCGAGGACGATGCGCAGTTGGAGGTGGCCGCGCAGATCGCCGGGCAGGCGGGCGCGCTGTTCGACTCCTTCCTGGCCTCGCCCTTCCTGGTGCCGGACACGGACGGTGGTCCGGGCACGGTGCCGGGGCTCGACGCGCCGGCCGGACCGGGCATCGAGCCGGGCACGGGCACTCCGGCCGTGCCCGAGCCCTACCGGGGTTCGTGGGAGCCGCCGGCGGGAGACGCGGTCTACTTCGTGATGGTGGACCGCTTCTCCAATGGAGACCCGAAGAACGACGGTGCGGTGGACCTGGAGGACGCGCAGGCCTTTCACGGCGGAGACCTGCAAGGTGTCATTGACCGACTGGACGGGCTGCAGCAGCTCGGTGTCCGCACGGTGTGGCTTTCACCCGTCTTCCAGATGCGCACCGACAAGTTCCATGGGTACGGCGCCTTCCACGGTTACTGGGTGGAGGACTTCGGCCGGGTGGAGCCGCGCTTCGGAGACGAGGCTCTGCTGAAGACGCTGGCGGCGGAGTTGCGCCGCCGGGACATGCGGCTGGTGCTGGACGTGGTGCTCAACCACGTGGGGCCGGAGACGCGCCTGTCGCGTGAGCGGCCCGACTGGTTCCACGGCCTGGGGCCCATCAAGGACTGGGGCGATTCACGCGAGCTGGTGATGGGAGACGTGCACGGCCTGCCGGACCTCGCCGTGGAGAGGGAAGACGTGTACGCGCACCTGCTGGCGCATTCACGCCGGTGGGTGGACGTGCTCCAGCCCGCGGGCTTCCGGCTGGACGCGGTGAAGCACATGCCCACCTCCTTCTGGGCTCGCTACAACGACGACTTGCGCCAGCACGCGGGGCCGGACTTCCTGCTGTTGGGGGAGATGCTGGACGGCGACCCGGTGCTGCTGTCGAACACGATGAAGGAAGGCCGCTTCGGGACGATGTTCGACTTCCCGCTGGCCTTCGCGCTGGTGGACGTCTTCTGCAGGGACCGCTCCCCGTCGCACCTGGGCGCCATCCTCTTCAACGACCGGCTCTACCCGGCGCCGGGCTCCCTCGTGACGATGGTGGACAACCACGACCTGCCCCGGGTGATGAGTGAGTGCGGTGGTGACGTGGAGCGGGTGAAGCGGGCGCTGGCGGTGCAGCTCACCGCGCGCGGCGTGCCGGCGCTCACCTACGGCACCGAGGAGGGCCTGACGGGCGCGAAGGAGCCGGAGAACCGGGGCGACATGCGCTTCACGAACCACCCGCTGCGGTCGTGGATTGGCGGGTTGCTGGCGTTGCGTCGAGGCAGTGAGGCCCTCCAGCGTGGCGAGACGTTGATGCTCGCCGCCCGGGAGGACCTCTTCGCCTACGCTCGCGTCACCGCCGACGAGGCCGTCGTCATCGCCGTGAATACCCGTGACAGCGCCGTGGACGTGCCGCTGCCTGACGGGCTGGCCGGCGCGAAGCTGGAGCCGCTGGCCCTGGCGCCGCCGCTGGCCGCCGGGGGCGCGGGCTTCATGCGCGTGCCCGCCGGCGAGGTGGCCCTGGCGCGGCTGAAGCCCCAGGCGGCCGGCGGCTTCGCCACGGCGGCGAAGCTCGCGGGTCTGCGGTGGCGGGGGCTGGGCACGCGGCGCCAGGTGGAGCTGGCCGTGGGTGACCCGTCGGTGCGGTTGGTGGGCAGCGGGCCGGAGATGGGTGGGTGGAAGCCCGAGCGCTCGCTTCGTCCAGGGCCCGACGGCTTCTCGCTGTCGCTGCCCGTGGGCGCCGTCTTCGAGTACAAGCTCTTGCGCGGCGGCTCCCAGGGCACTTTTGACTGGGAGGACGGCGCCAATCGTCTGCTGTTCGTGGACGAAGGCACCGGGCCGCTGCGCCAGACGCTGGCGTGGAGCCAGCGCTGACCGCACCTGTTTCATTTCGCCCCGCCTGGCGCGGGGCCCACTCCGAGGTTCGAAGTGAACGACCGACTCCTCCGCGCGGCGCGCCGCCAGCCCACAGACACGACGCCGGTATGGCTGATGCGCCAGGCGGGCCGCTACCTGCCCGAGTACCGGGCCATCCGCGGGAACATCGCCTTCCTGGACCTGTGCAAGCACCCGGACCTGGCCGCGGAAGTCACCGTCCAGCCGGTGACGCGCCTGGGAGTGGACGCGGCCATCATCTTCTCGGACATCCTCATCCCCGTGGAGGCCATGGGCATCACCCTGGAGCTGGGGGACAAGGGGCCGCACTTCCCCGACCCCGTGCGCTCCGCGGCGGACATCGACAAGCTGGGCGTGCCGGACCCGGTGGAGGGCACCGGCTTCGTGGCCGAGGCCATCCGCCGCACGCGCAAGGCGCTCAATGACTCCGTGCCCGTCATCGGCTTCGCGGGCGCGCCCTTCACGCTGGCCGCGTACATGGTGGAGGGTGGCGGCTCCAAGAGCTACATCCTCATCAAGCGGCTGATGTTCGAGCAGCCCGAGCTGGCGCACCGCCTCTTCGGCAAGCTCACCGACACGCTCATCCCCTACCTGAAGATGCAGGTGGAGGCGGGCGCGAGCATCGTCCAGATTTTCGACTCGTGGGGCGGCGCGCTGTCGCCATGGGACTACGAGCGCTTCTGCATTCCCTACCTCAAGCGCATGGTGACCGAGCTGAAGGCCACCGGCGTGCCCGTCATCGTGTTCGGCGTGGGCATGTCCTCGCACCTGCCGCTGCTCAAGAGCACCGGCGCGGACGTGGTGGGCCTGGACTGGACGCTGCCCATGGACCAGGGCCGGAAGGTGCTGGGGCCGGACGTGGCGGTGCAGGGCAACCTGGACCCGCTGCACCTGTTCCTCCCCCGAGAGGAGCTGGACGGCCGCGTGAAGGACATCCTCCGCCGCGCGGGCCCCGACGGGCACATCTTCAACCTGGGCCACGGCATCCTCCCGCCCACGGACCCCGATGCCGCGAAGTTCCTGGTGGACGCCGTCCACCGCCACGGCGTGGCCCTGCGCCAGGGCACGCTGGGCGCCTAGGGTCGCCTCCCCCCGGGGCGGACAGTCGCCCCGGGGGAGTGTCCACCGATTGATTTTTGAATCAACGGACGATTGACGCGGCGCATCGCCGCTCGTTAGATGCCCACCTCCCGACTTCGCTGGAGGTGTGGCACACATGGCAAGCGAGAAGCGCAACGGCCCCCGAAGGGTGGCCATCGTCCGCGGCCTACGGACCCCGTTCGTCAAGGCGGGCTCCGTCTTCTCAGGGCTGACGGCGCTGGATTTGGGCCGCCTGGTGGTCCAGGAGCTGGTCCAGAAGACGGACCTGGACCCGAACGTCATCGACCAGGTGGTGTTCGGCCAGGTCATCCCCACGTTGACGGCCCCGTCCATTGCCCGCGAGGTCGTCATCGCGGCGGGGCTGCCGAAGAAGATTGATGCCTTCACGGTGTCGCGCGCGTGCGCCACGTCCATCCAGGCGATGACGGCGGCGGCCAACGCGATTGCCACGGGCGAGGCGGACGTCATCATCGCCGGTGGCACCGAGTCCATGTCGGACGCGCCCATCTTCACCAGCCGGCCGCTGGCCCACGCGCTGGTGGCGGCGTCCAAGGGGCGCTCGCTGCCGGACAAGCTCAAGCCCTTCCAGCGCCTCAAGGCCAAGGATTTGCTGCCGGTGCCCCCGGCCATCGCCGAGTACTCCACCGGCATGACGATGGGGGAGAGCGCGGAGAAGATGGCCAAGGAGAACGGCATCTCCCGCGAGGAGCAGGACCGCATCGCCTTCAACTCGCACCGCAACGCGGCCAAGGCGTGGAAGGACGGCCTGTTCGACAACGAGGTCATGCACGTCGTCGTGCCGCCGAAGTTCGACAAGACGGCGGAGCGCGACAACATCGTCCGTGAGGACTCCAGCATGGAGGCGCTGGGGCAGCTCAAGCCGGCGTTCGACCGCAAGTACGGCACGATTACGGCGGGCAACGCGTCGCCGCTGACGGACGGCGCCGCGGCGCTGCTGCTGATGAGCGAGGAGAAGGCGCGCGCGCTGGGCTACGAGCCGCTGGGCTTCCTGCGCAGCCACGCCTACGCGGCCACGGACCCGGGCGACCAGCTGCTCCAGGGCCCGGCCTACGCGGTGCCCACAGCGCTCAAGCGCGCGGGCATGACGCTGGCGGACATCGACCTGGTGGAGATGCATGAGGCCTTCGCCGCGCAGGTGGCGAGCAACATCCAGGCGCTGGCGTCCCCGTCCTTCGCGAAGAAGGCGGGCTGGAGCGCGCCGGTGGGCGAAATCGACCGGGAGCGGCTGAACGTGACGGGTGGCTCCATCGCCATCGGTCATCCCTTCGGGGCCACGGGGGCGCGCATCGTCACCCAGGCCCTCAATGAGCTGAAGCGTCGGAACAAGAACACGGCGATGTGCACCGTCTGCGCGGCGGGCGGCCTGGGCGCAGTCGTCATCCTGGAGCGTGCGTGATGGCCACCAAGGCGGAAGAGCTCGAGGTGAAGCAGGGCTTCTCGTACCGGGTGGAGGACGGCGTCGCCGTCATCACCTTCGACCTGCCGGACTCGCCGGTGAACACGCTGTCGCCGGAGACGGGCGAGGCCTTCCTGCGCGTCATGGCACGCGCGGAGCGCGAGCCCGAGGTGAAGGCCGTCGTCTTCACGTCCGGCAAGAAGGACTCGTTCGTCGCCGGGGCGAAAATCGACTTCCTGCAGACCATCAAGACGGCGGAGGAGGCCACCGCCATCAGCCGCAACGGGCAGGAGGGCTTCGACAAGCTGGCCGACTTCCCCAAGCCCGTCGTCGCGGCCATCCACGGCGCATGTCTGGGCGGCGGCCTGGAGTGGGCGCTGGCGTGTGACTACCGCATCGCCACCGACAGCCCGAAGACGTCGCTGGGGCTGCCGGAGGTGCAGCTGGGCCTGATTCCGGGCGCGGGCGGCACGCAGCGGCTGCCGGCGCTGATTGGCGTGCAGGCGGCGCTGGACCTCATCCTCACCGGCAAGAGCCTCAAGCCCGCGAAGGCGAAGAAGCTGGGCGTGGTGGATGAGGTGGTGCCGGCGCCCATCCTCCGCGCCGTCGCGGTGCGGCGCGCGAAGGAGCTGGCTGAAGGCAAGCTGAAGGTGGACCGCCGTCACGGTCAGGGCTTCAAGGGCGTGGCCGCGAACGGCAAGGCGAAGGGGCTGGCGGGCTTCATCCAGGGCCTGGCCAACAAGGAGCTGTGGGCGGAGGTGGCGCTGGAGGACAACCCGCTGGGCCGCAAGGTCCTCTTCGACCAGGCGCGCAAGCAGCTCCTGAAGAAGACGCGCGGCAAGTTCCCCGCGCCGGAGAAGGCGCTCCAGGTCGTGCGCGTGGGCCTGGAGTCCGGGCACAAGGCGGGCCAGGAGGCGGAAGCGAAGGCCTTTGGCGAGCTGGTGGTGTCGGACGTCTCCAAGCGGCTGGTGGAGATCTTCTTCGCCACCACGGCGCTGAAGAAGGAGAACGGCACCTCCAACCCCGACGCGAAGCCGCGCGAGGTGAAGAAGGTGGCGGTGCTGGGCGGCGGGTTGATGGGCGGCGGCATCGCCTATGTCACCAGCGTGCTCCAGGGCGTGCCCGTGCGCGTGAAGGACAAGGACGACGCGGGCGTGGGCCGGGCCATGAAGCAGGTGCAGTCCATCCTGGATGAGCGCGTGAAGCGGCGCTCACTCACACGCCGCGAGGCCACGGCGAAGTCGGCCCTGGTGACGGCGGGCACGGACTACAGCGGCTTCAAGTCCGCGGACCTGGTCATCGAGGCGGTGTTCGAGGACCTCAAGCTCAAGCACCGCATCATCGCGGAGGTGGAGGCCGTCACCGGCGACCAGACCATCTTCGCGTCCAACACCTCCAGCATCCCGATTACGGAGCTGGCCAAGGGCAGCCGCCGGCCGGCGCAAGTCATTGGCATGCATTACTTCAGCCCGGTCCACAAGATGCCGCTGCTGGAGATCATCACCCACGCGGGCACCGCGGACTGGGTGACGGCCACCTGCGTGGAGGTGGGGCGCAAGCAGGGCAAGACGGTCATCGTCGTCAACGACGGGCCGGGCTTCTACACCTCGCGCATCCTCGCCCCGTACATGAACGAGGCGGCGTACCTGCTGGCGGAAGGCGCGGACATCGCGGAGCTGGACAGGGCGCTGGTCGAGTTCGGCTTCCCCGTGGGCCCGATTACCCTCCTGGACGAGGTGGGCATCGACGTGGCGCAGAAGGTGGGCCCCATCATGGAGGCCGCCTTCGGCAAGCGCATGGCGGCGCCCAAGGCCCTGGAGAAGGTGGTGGCCGACGGCCGCCTGGGCCGCAAGACGCAGAAGGGCTTCTACCTGTACGAGGACGGGAAGAAGCAGGAGGTGGACAGCTCCATCTATGCCCTGCTGCCGCACGGCACGGAGCGCCGCTCCTTCGACCGCGCGGAGATGGCGGAGCGCGTGGTGCTGCAGATGGTCAACGAGGCCATCCGCTGCCTGGGCGAGGGCATCCTCCGCAGCGCGCGTGACGGCGACGTGGGCGCCATCTTTGGCCTGGGCTTCCCGCCCTTCCTGGGCGGCCCCTTCCACTACGTGGACAGCCGCGGTCCCGCCGAGGTGCTGCGCAAGCTGGAGCACTACCACGACAAGCTCGGGGAGCGTTTCGCCCCCGCGCCGCACCTGGTGGAGATGGTGAAGGCGGGCAAGACGTTCTACCCGCGCTGAGTCATTCCAGTGACTGCACCCGGGAGTCCCGCGTATCAGCGGCTCCCGGGCTTGACCGGAGGCCGTCTCTGGCCCGAGCCTCCCGGGCTCCATGGCACGCTCCGCGTCCCGCACCATCGTCCTCGTCGTCCTGTCGGCCGTCGTGGCCTGTGGCGCCGCCGCCACCGCCGGGGCCTGGCGCTTCTTCCACAAGGACCCCAACAACCCCGTCGTCCGGCTCGACGAGTACTTCACCATGGGCTGGGTGGCCTGGGATTCCAGCTGGTACATGCGGATTGCCCAGGAGGGCTACCAGTTCGCCCCGGGCCAGCAGAGCTCGGTGGCGTTCTTCCCGCTGTACCCGCTGCTCATCCGCGCGGTGGAGTCGCTGGGGCCCAATGTGTACCAGTCCGGCGTGCTCATCACGCTGCTGTGCGGCCCGCTGGCGTTGATGCTCTTCACCGTCTGGGCGCGCAAGCTGACGGACGAGGATACGGCGCTGAAGGCCGGGCTGCTGATGGCCTGCTACCCCTTCACGCTCTACTTCTACGGCGCCATGTATTCGGACGCGCTGTTCGTCCTGCTGGTGGTGGCGGCCTTCCTGCTGCTGGAGCGCGGGCACCTGGGGCCTGCCGTCCTCGTCGCGGCGGTGGCCACCGCGGCCCGGCCCGTGGCGCCCGCGGTGGTGCTGGGCCTGCTGGTGCGCCGCCTGGAGTGGAAGCACGCGCGCGGCGAGAAGTGGAGCGCGGTGGACTTCCTGCCGGTGCTGTCGGGCCTGGGCTTCGGCGCGTACATGCTCTTCCTGTGGCACCAGTTCGGTGACCCGGTGGCCTTCGTGAAGGTGCAGGGCTCGCCCGGCTGGGAGCAGATTCCGGGCTGGCACACGTGGCTGAAGGTGAGCTGGTTCGAGCGCGTCGTGCTGGCGCCGCAGGACAAGCGTGAGGCCTTCCGGCTGGCCGCGCACGCCTTCTTCTCGTTGCTGGCGCTGGCGCTGGTGTGGCCCACGCGCAAGCTGCTGGGGTGGGGCTACGCCGTCTACGTGCTGGCCATCGTCGGGTTGCCCGCGTGGTCCACCAAGGACTTCATGGGCATGGGGCGCTACCTGCTGTCCGCCTTCCCCGTCTTCCTCACCGCGGCGATGCTCCTGCGCGAGCGGCCCTTGCTGCTGCGCGGGGCGCTGGCGGTAGGCGCCGCGTCGCTGCTCGTCCTCTCGTGGGCCTTCGGCGCGGACTACTACGTCTCATGAGCGACCTCCTCGAACAGGCCCTCCTTCGCTACGACGGGTTGCCCGTCGCCGAGCGCTTCCACGTCCACGCGCGGGCCTTCTCCGCCCCGCTGCTGGCCATGGCCGCGCGAACGCCCGTGGGCGCCGTGGCGGACATTGGCTGTGGGCACGGATTGCTGTCCGCGCTGCTGGCCCTGGAGGACCCGGGCCGCACCGTGCACGGCGTGGACCCGGACTCGCGCAAGGTAGCCTGGGCACGGCGAGCGCTCGCGGGCCAGCCCAACGTGCGCATCGAGGAAGGCACCGTGGAGGAGACACTGGCCCAGGGCGCTTCCGGGCGCTTCGACGCGGCGGTGGTGTGCGACGTGCTGTACCTGCTGCCGGAGTCGAAGTGGTCCGGCTTCCTCTCCACGGTGCGGGGCCTGCTGAAGCCCGGCGCGCGGCTGCTGCTCAAGGAGGTGGAGGGTGATGGCTCCTGGAAGCACCGCAAGGCGCTGGCGCAGGAGTGGGTGATGGTGTCGCTGCTGGGCCGCACGAAGGCCAGCGGCGGCATGGCGCTGAAGCCTCGAGCCGAGATGACGCGCTATCTGAAGGACGCGGGCTTCGCGGTGCGCGAGGTGGTGGACCTGGGGCAGGGCTACACCACGCCGCACGTCCTCTACGTGGCGGAGAACAGCGTCCCGTAGCTGTGAAGCTCGATGCCGCGTTCATTTAGTCGCGCCTTCACGCGCGCGCTGGTGAGGGCGGCCAGCTCCGCCTGCCAGCCGTAGCGCCACGCCGGGTCCTCGGGGACGTGCGGCGTGCCTTCACCCGGGTGACAGCCCAGCTCGAAGTCGCCCGCGGGCAGCGCGTCCACCACCGCGAGCAGGGCGGCCTCGTCCAGCATCCCCGCTTCGAAGACGCCGCCCGCGCTCACCCGGCGCACGCCCTTGGGGGCCCGAGGCGCGGCGCGCGCGAGCACGGCCAGCACCGTGGCCTTCAGCGCGGGGCCCGGCGCCTGCAGCCAGCGCGGGCGAGGGAGGGCGTCCGGCCAGCGCAGGGGCAGCCCTTCGCGCGCGGCCAGGGACTCCACCAGGGGACGTACACCGGGCAGCAGGTGCAGGTGCTGGTGCCCGTCCAGGTGGTCCACCGTCACGCCCAGGGCGCGGGCCCGCTGAAGCTGAGCGGAGAGCTCGCGCGCCAGCTCGTCCCGGCGCACCTGGCCGGTGAGCCAGGCGCGGGCGAAGTCGGCCCAGCTCCCCCTCATCCGGCCACCTGGTGCCACCGTGGGGACCTCGTGCGCGGGCGCCGCGGGAGGCAGCCGCGTGGAGAGCGCCAGGTGGAGGCCCACCGCGAGCCGTGCCTCCTTCGCGCGGGCGGCGGCCTCGGGCGCGGTGGGGCCCGTGGCCAGCAGCGTGGCGCTGGTGACGATGCCATCGCGGTGCGCGCGGAGGATGCCGGCGTCCAGCGAGGCATGGAGCCCCAGGTCGTCCGCGTTCACCACCAGGCGCGTGAGGGGGCGCGTCATTCGGGGCTCAGCCTCGCGCCGTGCGGCCCGGCGGCACCGCGTGGAGCTGCTGCACGGAAGGCGGCAAGCGCACCGGGTGCACTGGCGGCTGCGGCGCGCGCATCTTCGGATAGAGCTTCACCAGCTCCCGCACCATCTTCGTGATGACGGAGGGCGAGGCCAGCGTGGACACGCCGCGCGTGCGCGGGAAGTAGTCCACGCCCATCTGGAACACGCGGAAGCCCTGGCGGATGGCCTTCACCACCAGCTCCGCGTCGATGAACGAGCCCTGGCTGTGCAGCTCCATGGCCTCCAGCACACGGCGGTGCATCACCTTGAAGCTGAAGTTGACGTCCTTGATCTGGATGTCGAACAGCGACCGGATGAGCATGTTGTAGACGAACGAGTAGATGATGCGCTTGGGGCCCTCGCTCGTGCGGTCGAACCGGAAGGCGCAAATCATGTCCGCCTCCAGGTACGACATCAGGTGCAGCGCCCGCTCCAGCTCGCGCATGTCCCAGGGCAGGTCCACATCGGAGTACACGACGATGTCCTTCGTCGAGGCCGCCAGCCCGGTGCGCATGGCGCCACCCAGCTTCAGATTCACGGGGTGGTGGATGACACGCAGTTGGGGAACCTTCTGGGCCAGCGCCTCGCAGACCTCACGGGTGCGGTCCGTGGACGCGTCGTTGACGACGATGATTTCGAAGTCGTCCGTCAGGGCGGGGAGGACCTCCAGCGCCCGGCTGACGGCGCGCTCGACGTAGTCCTCTTCGTTCCAGGCGGGGAAGAACAGGCTGATGCTGGGGTATTGGGCCACGAGGGACCTCGGCGGACGGACCTGCGAAGTTGGCGGCTCGCTACCAGAGAATCCGGTTTTTATCCAATTGCAGGGGTCGCATATCGTCGCACGCCTATGATACCGTGAAATCACCATTTTGCGGGGACACTGTGAACTCCAGGCCCTTCACCCTGCTGGTAGTGGACGACTCGCAGTCGACGTTGCCTCGGTTGGCCCGTGCGCTGGGCCCGGAGGATTTCGCCCTCCGAATCACCGCCCACGGCCCGGAGGTGCCGAGGTTGGCGCGGGAGGTATCGCTGGTGGTGCTCTGCCCGGGCGAGGACGCCCAGGCCAGCGTGGGGTTGCTCGAGCGCCTGACACCCGCGGAAGGCCCGGTGGGGCCCCCCGTGGTGCTCCTGGCCCCTCCCGACCCCAGAGGTCTCTGGCTGGAGGCCCTGCGCCGCGGCGCTGAGGTCATTCTTGACCCATGGACGCCGGATGAACTGGTGGCCCGGGTGCATCGCGCCCTGGCCGCGCAGGCCCGGATGGAGTCGCTCGCCGCCCAGGTGAGCGAGCTCCAGCGGCTGTCGTCGACGGACGGCCTCACGGGCCTCCACAACCACCGGCATTTCCAGGAGCGGCTGAGGGAGGAGTTCCGCCGCGCCCAGCGTTATGACGACTCCCTGTCGCTCATCCTGCTGGACTTGGATTACTTCAAGGAAATCAACGACAAGTACGGCCACTCCGCGGGCGACGGCGTGCTGCGCGAGGTGGCCGCCGCGCTCACCCGAGGCGTGCGCGAGACGGACCTGGTGGCCCGCTATGGCGGCGAGGAGTTCGCGGTGCTGCTGCCCCGCACCCACCTCACCGGGGCGCTCACTGTCGCCGAGCGCGTCCGCCGCGAGCTGCGCGCCCTGCGGCTGGAGGTGTCGGACAGCCTGCAAGTCACCGCGTCATTGGGGGTTTCCAGCTTCCCCCACCGCACCGTCCTCACCCCGGAGCAGCTGCTCCTGACGGCCGACGAGGCCCTCTACCAGGCCAAACGGGACGGCAGGGATCGCATCTGCCTACATCCCCAGCTCCCGGTCGGTCCGCTCGGAACCTAGCCCGGGTCAAAGACCCGGGGTCTGTATTGACCCATTTGGTGGGGATGGGTCTAATTGGACCCTGTGTTTTTTCGCGCCATGGAAATGTCAAGGCCCGTGATTCCAGACTGTTGGGCAGGGAGTTTCTGCTGGCAGGGCCATTGCATTTGTCTAGGGGCGGAAACAATTCATGGGTTCTCAAGCCGCATATGTCCACGGTCAGCAGGCCGAATCGCCACGCGGGCGGCTGCTCCTGGTGGATGACGAGGAGAACATCCTCAAGTCCATCCGCCGGGTGCTGCGCCGCGGCGACTGGGACATCGAGACGGCGACGGATGCCGAGCAGGGCCTGCGGGCGGTGGAGGCCTTCCACCCCGAGGTGGTCATCTCCGATTTCCGCATGCCGGGGATGAATGGCGTCGATTTCCTTACCCGGGTGAAGCAGCAGGAGCCGCGGGCCCAGCGCATCATGCTGACGGGCCAGGCGGACCAGCAGGCCATCGAAGAGGCCATCAACCGGTCGGAAATCTTCCGCTTCATCTCCAAGCCCTGGAACGACAGCCACCTGGTGTTGACGGTGAAGAGCGCCTTCGAGCAGTACGCGCTCCAGGCGGAGAACGAGCGGCTCTACACGGTGACGCAGGCGCAGAACGCGGAGCTGAAGCTGCTCAACGCGGACCTGGAGGAGCGCGTCGCCCAGCGCACGCGCATGCTGAGCCAGGCCAAGCGCGAGTGGGAGCTGTCCTTCGACTGCATGGAGACGCCGCTGTGCGTGGTGCGCGCGCGGGACTTCGCGGTGCGGCGGGCGAACCTGGCGTACGCGGACGTCGCGGGGCGCTCCATCGAGGAGATTCCCTCCGACACCACGTGCTACCGCTACCTCTTCGGCCGCAACGAGCCGTGCACGGGCTGCCCGCTGCCGGCGGCGGTGGAGAGCGGCAAGGGCGCGCGCGGTGAGGTCCGCCAGGGCGGGCGCACCTTCGTGGTGGCCGCCTACCCCATGGCGGGGGATGAGCGCGTCGTCTGCACCTACCGGGACGTCACCGAGGAGCAGTCGATGACGCGGCGGCTCATCGAGACGGAGAAGATGGCCGCGGTGGGCCAGCTCGCCGGCGGGGTGGCGCACGAAATCAACAACCCGCTGGGCGGCATCCTCGCCTTCGCGCAGTTGATGTCGCGCGACGCGGGCCGCAGCGAGGCGGACCTGGAGTCGCTGGGCCTCATCGAGGAGAGCGCGCTGCGCTGCAAGCGCATCGTGGAGAGCCTCCTCAAGTTCAGCCGCCACAGCCGCGTGGAGGACCGGCGGCCCTTCGACTTGTCCAAGTGCGTGGAGGACGCGGCGGTGCTGTTCCGCGCGCAGCTCAAGTCCATGCCCACGGTGGAGCTGGCGCTGGGGCTCGCGGAGGGCCTGCCCAAGGTGTACGGCGACCCCGGTCAGCTCGCGCAGGTGGTGCTCAACCTGCTGCAGAACGGTCTCCAGTCGCTGCCCACGCGTGAGGGCAAGCTGAAGCTGGTGACGGGTCGCGAAGGCGACCGCTGCTTCTTCGCGGTGACGGACACCGGCACGGGTATCGAGGAGAAGTACCTGCCTCGCATCTTCGAGCCGTCGTTCACCACCAAGGCCCCGGGTGAAGGCACCGGCCTGGGGCTCTCCATTGCCTACCGCATCGTCCAGGACCACGGGGGCAGCTTCCACGTGGATACCCAGGTCGGTGAAGGCTCCTGCTTCACCGTTTTTCTGCCCATCCCCCTGCAGCTCGAGAGGTTGCCGTGAACCAAGTCAAGCGCGCCAAAGTCCTCGTCGTGGATGACGACTCCGTCGTCCTCAAGGCCGTGACGCAGATTCTCCAGCGCGAGGGCCACCCGGTGGTGGCCATTGACGACGCGGTGGAGGGCCTGGCGGCCGCGAAGGATCCGACCATCGACGTGGTCGTCCTCGACATCAAGATGCCCAACCTGTCCGGCATGGACCTGCTGCGCGGCATCAAGGCCGACCGCCCGGACGTGGAGGTCATCATGATGACGGCCTTCGCCACCGTGGAGACGGCGGTGGAGGCGGTGAAGGCGGGGGCGTACGACTACCTCACCAAGCCCTTCGAGAACATCGACGAGGTCAGCCTCACGGTGGCCAAGGCGGCCGAGCGCAAGGCGCTCAAGGACCGCACCCGCGCGCTGGAGGAGGCCCTCACGGCCCGCAGCCAGTTCGAGGACCTCATCGGCCAGTCCACGCAGATGCGCTCCGTCTTCAAGCTGGTGGAGACGGTGAGCCACTCCACCGCCACGGTGCTCATCCAGGGGGAGAGCGGCACCGGCAAGGAGCTGGTGGCCCGCGCCATCCACTACCGCAGCGCGCGCAAGGACAAGCCCTTCGTGGCGGTCAACTGTTCGGCGCTGACGGAGACGCTGCTGGAGAGCGAGCTCTTCGGTCACGTGAAGGGCAGCTTCACCGGCGCCACCGGCAACAAGAAGGGCCTCTTCGAGGCGGCCGACGGCGGCACCATCTTCCTGGACGAAATTGGCGACGTGCCCCCGGCCACCCAGGTCCGCCTGCTGCGCGTGCTCCAGGAGGGTGAAGTCAAGCGCGTGGGCGCCAACGAGCCGGTGAAGGTGGACGTGCGCGTCATCGCCGCCACCCACGTGGACCTGTCCCGCGCCAAGGAGCAGGGCAAGTTCCGCGAGGACCTCTTCTACCGCCTCAACGTCATCACCATCGACCTGCCGCCCCTGCGCGACCGGCCCGAGGACGTGCCCCTGCTGGCGCACCACTTCCTCAAGCTCTACGCCTCCAAGGCGGACAAGAAGGTGACGGGCATCTCCCCGCGCGCCATGGAAGCCCTCACCTGCAACCGGTGGACGGGCAACGTGCGCGAGCTGGAGAACGTCATCGAGCGCGCGGTGGTGCTGACGAGCAACGAGGTCATCGACGTGGAGGACCTGCCGCCGGGCTTCCAGTCCGCGCCGCAGCCGGACTCCACCGTGGAGGTGTTCAGCCTGGCACACCTGCCGTACGCCCAGGCCAAGCGCCTGGCGATGCGTGCCTTCGAGCGCCGCTACCTGTCCGCCCTGCTGGAGAAGAACAACCAGAACGTCTCCAGCGCCGCGCGCGCGGCGGGCGTGGACCGCTCCAGCTTCCGTCGTCTGCTCAAGCAGTACGAGGTGGCCGGCCGGTCCATGAAGCCCCGCGTGATCTCCCAGGACGACGGCGAGGCGCTGGAAGCCGCGTCCTGACGGATGTCGGCCGGCGGGCACCCGGGCATTTCCCATGCGCGCCCGGGGCCCTCCTGGACTACAAGGCGGGGTTGCGTGCAGACCCTGGCAATCGTCGCGAAGAGGGACAAGCCCGAGGCGGTGGCGCTCGCGGCTCAAATCCGTGAGCGGTACCCCCACCTGTCGGTGCTGGCGGACCGCACGCTGGCCCATGAGCTGGGCTGGCCGCGGGTGGATGACCGGGAGCTGGTGACCCGGGCGGACCTGATGGTGGTGCTGGGCGGTGACGGCACGCTCATCTACGCGGCGCGCCTGCTCGGCGGCCGCGGGGTTCCGATTCTGGGCGTCAACCTGGGCAGCCTGGGCTTCATGACGGAAGTCCCGGTGGAAGAGCTGTACCCCATGCTGGAGCAGGTGCTCGCGGGGCGCTTCCAGGTGGACTCCCGGATGAAGCTCACCTGCCGCCTGCTGCGCGGGGGCAGGGTGCTCATCGAGGACGAGGTCCTCAACGACGTGGTCATCAACAAGGGCGCGCTGGCGCGCATCGCCGACCACGAGACGGCCATCGACGGGGTGCCCATCACCACCTACAAGTCGGACGGCGTCATCCTGGCCACGCCCACCGGCTCCACGGCGTACTCGCTGTCGGCGGGTGGGCCCATCGTCCACCCGTCGGTGGACTGCACGGTGCTGTCGCCCATCTGTTCGCACGCACTCACGCAGCGCTCCATCGTCGTGCCGGCGGACCGGACCATCCGGGTGACGCTGCGCAGTGAGACGGCGGACACGTACCTGACCATCGACGGGCAGACGGGCCACGGGCTCCAGGGCGGGGACTGCATCGAGGTGGTGCGCTCACCCAACCGGGTGAACCTGGTGCGCAACCCGAAGGTGGCCTACTTCTCCATCCTCAGGCAGAAGCTCCACTGGGGCGAGCGCTGAAAGGCGCCGCGCGCCGTGTTCCTCTTCCTGTCGAAGGTGCTGGACCTGCTGCTGGCGCCGCTCTCCTGGGCGCTGCTGCTGTGGCTGGTGGCCTGGGGGCTGCGGCGGCGACGTGAGCGGCTGTCGCGGGTGCTGAGTGTGCTGGGCGGGGCGGTGCTGTACGCCTTCTCCATCGAGCCGGTGGCCATGGGGCTGATGCGGGCGACGGAGGCGGGGGCGGTGCGGTCCTTCCAGCCGGGGGCAACGTATGACGCCGTCATCGTCCTGGGCGGCGGGTTGGATCCGGCCGCCACGGAGCGCACCGGCGTGCCGGAGTACAACGCGGCGGCGGAGCGGGTGCTGCGGGGCTTCGAGCTGCTGCGCGAGGGCCGGGCTCGGCAGGTGCTCGTCTCCGGCGGTTCGCTGGACCCGAGGCCCGAGGCGGTGGTGGAGGCGGACGTGCTGCTCCGGCAGCTCCAGCGGTGGGGGATTCCGCGGGAGCGCATCGTCACGGAAGGGCGCAGCCGAAATACACGGGAGAACGCGGTGGAGTCCGCGCGCATCATCCAGGAGCGAGGGTGGAAGTCCCTGCTGCTGGTGACGAGCGCCGCGCACATGCCGCGCGCCGCGGGTTGCTTCGCGGCGGTGGGGCTGCGTCCGGACCTGTTGCCGGTGGACTCGCGGGCGTCCAACACGCCGCTGCGGCGCATGAGCTGGCTGCCGAGGTCGGGGGCCCTCAACCTGAGCACCGACGCCCTGCGCGAGCTGGCGGGGCGTGTGGTGTACCGCGTGCGAGGCTGGACGGCGCCTTGAGCGCCGCGCCCCGTCCTACTTCAGCGGCGCGGGCGGCTGACGCGCGTCGGGAGCCAGGGCGCCCGTGCCGAGCCGGGAGATACGGCCATCCGCCTGGGCATGCGGCGACGGCGTGCCGGTGCGGAACGCCTCCGCCAGCACGTCCAGGGGCGAGTTACCCGTCACCCTGGCCGGCGTGGACGGCTGGTTCCGCAGCATGTCGTAGCCGTCCTTGCCGCTGGCGAGGAAGCTCAGCGTCGCCAGCCGGTACGTGGCGGCCTTGTCCAACGGCCTGCCGCCGACCTTCACGCCCAGCACCCGCTGTCCGGCGGGCCGGTCCGAATCGAAGGTGAACTCCAGCCCGGACACCTGCGGAAAGCGGCCCGGCCGTGAGTCCTCGCGGCTGAGGCTGACGCCGTTCTCCAGCGCCGCGCGCAGCGTGTCCCCCTTCACCTCCAGCACCACCAGCTCATCCGCGTACGGCAGGATGGCGTGCAAATCCCGCCGGGTGACTCCGCCCGCGGGCAGCACCGCGTCCGCGCGCAGCGCCCCGGCGTTGACCAGCGCCACGTCCGCACTGGCCGCCGCGCGGAACGCATCCGCGACGAACGAGCCCAGGTTCGTCTCCTGGGTGCGCACCAGCGCGGCCCGCGCTTCCAGGGGCACGGGGGAGCGGCCCACGTGCTCGGACAACTGGCTGAACAGCGCGGCATAGGGCTGCATGGCCGCGTTGAAGGCCGCGTCCTCCGGCACCTGCCGCGTCACCGGCAGCGTCTGCCACGTCACATTGCGCACCGTGGCCGTCGCCGCGTCCACGTCCAGCGTGAGCCGGCCCAGGTCCACCGCGTCCGCCGCCACCTTGAAGATGGGCGTGCCCGTGCTGCGGTCCTCCAGCGCCTCGTGGTCATGCCCCCCGAGCACCGCGTCCACCTTGACGCAGCGGGTGAGTGCCCGGTCCTGGTCCGCGGTCAGGTGGGTGAGGGCCACCACCACCTGGGCGCCGGCCTCGCGCAGCTTCGCCACCTCGCTCCGGGCCGCCTCGCAGACGTCCCCGAAGAGCGTGTCCTTGCTGGCCTTCGTGGTGGCCTTCGTCTCCTGGAGCACCACGCCGAAGAGGCCCAGCTTGATGCCGCCCAACTCCCGCACCGCGGAGGCCTGGACTCCCGCGAAGAGGCCCCCGGACTTCGCGTCCTGCACGTTGGCCCCGAGCCACGTGAAGCGGGACTCGCGGATGCGCTCACGCAGGACATCGTCGCCGAAGTCGAACTCGTGGTTGCCCAGCACCGCGTAGTCCAGGCCGAACGCATTCCACGCGTCCACCATGTGCCGGCCCTTGAGCGCCTTGCCGTCCACCTCCACCAGCGACTCCACGGACGGAGACAGCGTGTCGCCCCCCATCAGCGTCAGGACGTGGGGGCTCTCGCGAAGCACCTGCTTGCGCAGCGTGGCGGCGCGGGCCATGCCCCCCCTTCCTTCCTCGACGGCCTGGACCTGGTAGACGTCCGCCAGGTGAAGGAGCGTCAGGCGCACCGTGCCGGAAGGCAGTGCGGGCGTGGGGGAGGGGGCGCTCGTGGCGCATCCGCTGGCAAGGACCGCGGCCAACGCGAGCAGGGCCTCACGTCGAGCCAGCGCTGTCTTCTTCGTCATCGTACGTCGCTCTCCCCAACGCGCTCCCTGGGTGGGGCGCAACGTGTGGGGCGTATCGCACTCATGCGTCGATGGCGAGCACCGGCAACTTCGCGCGCGTGTCACACAGGGGGGCAGGTGTGCCGGTGGATACGTTTGACGCGCTGAGTTGTGGTGGAAAATTACAGATTCCGTGCAGAGCCGTTTGCGCGGGATTTGCGCCGGTTGCTAGGACGCTCCCTGACCAAGGGAGGTTGTCATCCATGAGGCACAGCAACAGGTGGAGTGCGCTCCTGCTGGCGGGTGTGATTGCCGGCTGTGGGGAGTCCGCGCTCGAAGCGCCGCGAGGTTCCGCGGAAGAGACGGCGGTCATCAGCCAGCAGCTCAGCTCGTCCACGCGGCCGGGCATGGGCGCCACCGTCTATGCGGGTGGCACCACGTTCCGCGTCTGGGCGCCGATGGCGAGCCGGGTGTTCGTCTCCGGCGATTTCAACGGCTGGGGCACCTGGATTGAGCTGGGCAACGAGTTCAACGGCAACTTCTCCGGCGATGTGGCGGGCGCGGTGAAGGGCCAGAAGTACAAGTTCATCACCCGCAACCAGTGGGGCAGCGACGCGTGGCGGGCGGACCCCCGCTCGGCATGGCAGGAGAACTCCACCGGCTCCAGCATCATCTACGACCACGGCGAGTATTGGTGGAACGCGCAGCAGTACAGCAGCCCTGGCTTCAACGAGATGATCATCTACGAGATGCACGTCGGCACGTTCCACGACTCGCCCGGCTTCGGCCCTGGCAACTGGAGCAGCGCGATTGCCAGGCTCGACCACATCCGGGACCTGGGCGCGAACATGATCAAGGTCATGCCCGCGTACGAGTTCGCCGGTGACTTCTCCTGGGGCTACAACGCCGCCTTTCCATTCGCGCCGGAGAGCGCCTACGGGCACCCCAACGACATGAAGCGCTTCGTGGACGAGGCGCACATGCGTGGCATCGGCGTCATCTTCGACGTGGTGCACAACCACTACGGCCCCAGCGACCTGCCCATGTGGTGCTTCAGCGGCGACTGCCTGGGCTCGGGCGGCGAGTACTTCTACAACGACTGGCGCAAGAGCACGCCGTGGGGCGACACCCGCCCGGACTACGGCCGCCCCGAGGTCCGCGCGTACATTCGCGACTCGATGATGAACCTCACCCATTCCTTCCGGGGTGACGGTCTGCGCTGGGACGCCACCAAGTACATGCGCACGCAGAATGGCAGCGACACCACCGCCATCCCCGACGCGTGGCGCGTGTTCCGCTCCATCAACCGCGAAATCAACGCCACGCAGCCGTGGAAGATCAGCATCGCCGAGGACTTCGGCGGTGGTGACTCCATCACCAACGACGCCACGTCCGACACCTCGGGCGGCGCGGGCTTCGACTCGCAGTGGGGCGGCGACTTCGTGCACGCCATCCGCGCGGCGGTCATCGCGTCGAACGACAGCGGCCGTGACATGAACGCGGTGCGCAACGCCATCACCCAGCGCTACAGCGGGCGGCACACCGCGCGCGTCATCTACTCGGAGAGCCACGACGAGGTGGCCAACGGCAAGGCGCGCGTCCCGGAGGAGATCTGGCCGGGCAACGCGGGCAGCTGGGCCGCCAAGAAGCGCTCCACGCTGGCGGCGGGCATCGTCTTCACCTCACCTGGCATCCCGATGATTTTCCAGGGCCAGGAGTTCCTCGAGGACGGCTACTTCCAGGACACGGACCCCGTGGACTGGGGCAAGAACAGCACCTACAGCGGCATCCGGACGCTGTACCGCGACCTCATCCGTCTGCGCCGCAACTGGTTCAACAACACGCGCGGCCTGCGCGGCGGCAACGTCAACGTCCACCACGTCAACAACAGCGGCAAGGTGATTGCGTACCACCGTTGGGAGAACGGCGGGCCTGGGGATGACGTCGTCATCGTCGCCAACTTCAGCGGCACGTACTTCCCCAGCTACAACATCGGCTTCCCGCGCGGGGGCATGTGGTACGCGCGCTTCAACAGCGACTGGAACGGGTACTCGGGCGACTTCGGCAACACGGCGTCGATTGACACCGTGGCCTACAGTGGCGCGAAGGATGGCCTGTCGCACAACGCGTCGTTCGCCATCGGCCCCTACTCGCTGGTCATCTTCTCGCAGTAGCGCCTGACGGCACCGGGCGCCCGGGGTGGAATCTCCCGGGCGCTCGTTCGCGCCTCAGACGTTGTAGCGCCGGCCCTGCGCGAGCGGCTCGATGACGCTAACGCTGGTATCGAAGTCATCCGGGTAGTGGATGAGCCGCATCCGGGCGCGCAGCTCGGCGGGCAGCGCCGCCAGCTTCTCGTAGGGCGTGTGCACGCCGTAGTTCGTCTCGTGGATGATGAGGTCCGCCTTGGAGAGCCAGTCGATGAGGCCCTCGTCGAAGGCGGTGTCCGCGCTGTACCCCAGGCAGCGGCCCCCCGCGTGGATGCGCAGCGCGGTGGTGGGCACGTGGTGGTACGTCATCCGGCTCTCGATGAGAAAGGGGCCGTGCCGCACGGCGGTCTCCGTGGAGAGCGGCGTGTGGTCGAAGTAGTCCTCGAAGTGCTTGTCGTTGGGGGGCTCCCCGCGCTGCTCGATGAGGCACTCCATGCCCGCGGCCAGGTTGCCTTCCCACAGCCGGTTCGCGACGGCGGGGTGGGCCAGCACCTCCAGCTTCCGCTGCAGCACGAAGAAGGAGAAGTAGCCCAGGCTCTCCAGACCCGAAGCGTGGTCCGCGTGCAGGTGGGTGAGGGCCACGGCGCTGACGCGGTCCGCGTCCAGGGGCACGCCGGAGGACTCGGACGCCTCGCGCATCATCTTCCGGATGGGGTGCGGGCAGTCCACCAGCAGCACCTGGTCCTCCGCCTCCACGGCGAAACAGGACGAATAGCGCAGGGCGGAGAAGGCGTCGCCGATGCCAAGGGTGATGAAGGACAGGCTCAAGGCAGGCTCCGGGGGGAAGGGTCGAGTCGCTCCCGAAGTTTCGCCGCGACGGCCGGTGGACAGAAGGCGGAAACGTCCTCGCCGCGCGCCACGCGCGCCTTGAGTCCGCTGCTGCTCACCTCGGCCAGGTGGGCTTCGGCTGGGAGGAAGAGGGTGGACAGCTCGGGCGCCAGCGCGCGGTTGTTCTGCGCCAGCGTCGTTTCGAACTGGGCATCCGTGGCACCGCGCACGCCGCGCAGCAGGACGCTGGCGCCAATGTCCCGCGCGAAGTCGACGATGAGCCCCTGCGTGCGGGCCACGGTGACGTTGGGGTGGTGTGCCACGGCTTCGCGCAGGAGGTCCACGCGCTCGTCGGCGGACAGCAGGCTCTCCTTGTCCGGGTTGACGGCAACCACCACGACGACGTGGCCGAAGAGGCGGGCCGCCTGCCGGACGACGGACATGTGGCCGGCGGTGACGGGGTCGAAGCTGCCGGCGTAGACGGCGATGGTCATCACGACACCTCGGGAGCGGCCTCGGAGGCCAGGCTCCGGGGCGGGTGGAAGGTGAGGGCGGCGTACAGCGTGCCCGCCGCGCACAGGAGCGCGGCCAGCGTGAAGTGGCCGGCATAGCCAAGGGCCTGGGCGCTGAAGCCACTCAGCGCGGCGGCGGCGCCCGTGGCCAGCACCACCAGGGACGCCTGCACGGTGTAGTCCGTGGCGGCGTGGTCCGGCCGGCAGGCGTCCATCATCGCGGTGAAGACGGCCGCGGTGGCCATGCCGCTGGCCACGTACTCGACGCCGCAGACGAGGGTGAGCAGGGGCAGGGACGTGGGGCCTCGAGCCGCCAGTGCGTAGAGCAGCACCGCGCCGGCCTGGATGCCTCCGAAGACGAGCAGCGCCCGTCGCCGTCCGAGCCGCACCACCAGACCGCCTCCCAGCAGCGCCCCCACGAGCCCCGCGGTGAAGCCCACGCCGCCCAACAGCCAACCGATGGCCGTCAGCGACAGGCCCTCGTCGACCAGGAAGGTGCGAAGCATCCCGGTGGCCAGGGCTTCGCCCGCCTTGTAGACGACGAGCAGCGTGAGCCACGCGCCGGCCCCCGGACGCTTCAGCCACCATCGCAGGCCCAGGCTCTGCGCGGGTGGGGGCGCGGTGGGGGGCTCACGGAAGAGGGCAACGGGCACGGTGGCCAGGAGCAGCAGTGTGCCCAACGCGAGGAACGTGGGGCGCCAGCCCACCGCGTCGAAGACAGCGAGCATCACGCCTCCGCCCAGAATCATCCCGACGCGGTAGGCCGCCACCTGGATGCCGTTGCCCCAGCCGCGCTCGGCCGGCGCGAGCAGGTCCACCGCCAGCCCGTCGGTGGCCACGTCCTGTGTGGCGGCCAGGAGGTTGATGCCCAGCACCGCGGCCATCAGCAGCCGCATGTCCAGGCCGCCTTCGGGGAGGGCGAGCGCGAGAAGGAGCCCCGATGACAGGCACTGCAGCGGCAGGATGTAGCCGCGCCGCCGGCCCCACCTCGCCGAACCGTGCCGGTCCATGGGCGGGGCCCAGAGGAACTTGAGCGCCCAAGGCAGCGCCAGCAGGTGCGCCAGTCCGATGGAAGGCAACGACAGGCCCTGATGGCGCAGCAGTACGGGCAGGGCCTGGGTGAAGAAACCGAAGGGAAGCCCCTGTGACAGGTAGAGGCTGGAGAGGAGCCCCAGCTTCGTGGCCGTCCTCATGCGTCCTCCTTCGCGCCGGCCGGGTCCAGCAGCCCCGCGGCCATGCGCTTCACCGTGCTGGCGGCGGAGCCCGCGGGGACCAGCCCCGGGACGCTGGCGGCGAGCACGAAGTAGCCCTGCACGGCGGCGAACAGCCCGGCCGCCAGCGCGGGCGCCTTGCGCCGTCCCACCACGGCGGCGACGAGCGACGTCAGGTGCTCCAGGTCGGCGCGCACCACCTGCTCGTAGATGGCTCGCACCTCGGGCTGCCGGATGGCCTCCGCGCTGATGGTGACCCAACTCGCGACGGCCGCCGGGGCTGCGTCGCCGCCCGTGGCGAGGAAGGCCTCCACGAAGGCATCCACGCGGGCGCGGGCGTCGGGGCCCTTCACCCGTTCCAGCCGCGTCGCCACCCGCTGCCGCGCCTGCGCCGCGAGCTGCTCCACCAGCGTGAGGAGAATCTCCTGCTTGCCGCTGAAGTGGTAGTGCACCAGCCCCGGGCTCAACCCCGCCGCCTTCGCGATTTCGCTCACGGAAGCGCGCTCGTAACCGCGCTCCGACATGACCTTCAGCAGGCCCGCGACAATCTGCTGACGGCGCTCCTCGGTGTTGGATGGACGGGGCATGGAGGCGTGTTTATTGGTTGTTTGACCAACTTATAAACAGGGCAGGCAAGGGCGTCAATCCCACCTGCCCCTGGGGGCGAGGGCCCGAATGTGGATGGAGCTCAGGGCGCTGCTAGCGTGGAGCGCATGACACGAACCGCCCGCCGCTGCCGCGCGATGAGGCTGCCTGGCGTCATGGTGGGGCTCTGCCTGGGCGTGCAGGGGGCGGCGCTCACGCTCGTTCCCGGCAAGGACGTGCCCGCGGACTGCTTCAGCGCGGCGGGGCGCCCCGTGAAGTTCATCCTCGATGAATGAGGTGTGGCCATGAAGCTGCTTCGCTTCGCGCTCCTGGGGCTCGTCGTGGCCCTGGCATTCTCCGCTGGGGTCTGGTTCAGCAGCGGTTCCGTTACGCCACAGGGGCCGTCCGGCGAGGCCGCCGTTCAGGCTTCCGCGCCTGCAGCACAGCCCACACCTCGCCCGTCGGAGTCTCCGAAGCGGGAGGCGACTGCGCCGAAGGCGGCCCGTGAAGCTGCGGTGCTTCGCAGGCTCCCGGAGCCGGCCTCGCCTGCTTCGGCCGAGCCCGGTACCGGGCAGGACACGGCGCCCGAAGAACAGCCCCTCGCCTTCGCGCCCGAACTGCCGGAGCCCTTCACGCCCGAGGGCTTCGAGCGCGTGGCCTTCCGTGCCGCCAACGAGTGCGGCATGGGGCTCGACGTGGTGGCGGTGGACTGCTCCGAATTTCCCTGCATCGCCTGGACGCAGGCGAAAGACGACACCGTGAAGCACTTCTCCATGTCGGGGTGCGGCCCCTGGGAAGAGGCCTTCCAGCACCGGACGATGGTCGTCGCGAGCGGGAAGTCCGAAGAAGGCGGCCCCAGTGCCCGGTACCTGGCGTGGATGCCGCTGCCCGTGGACCCCGAGCTCAACCGCATCGCCATCCGGCGCGCCCGGGAGCGCACCGATGGCATGAAGGAAGCCCTGGGGCTGCGGTAGTCCCCGCGCCGCCTCAGGCTGGAACGGCGTCCGCGTGGACGGGGACCTCTCGCGCGGAGACGAGCGCCTCGATGCCCGCGGCCACCATCGCCGGCACCTCCAGCGCCGGGAAGTGGCTGGTGGCGGGGAGCTTCAGCACGTGAAAGCCCGGATGCTCCACGCCGAAGTCCACCTGCACCGCCAGGTAGTCGTGTGACTCCGGCCGCGCGTACAGGTGCATCGTGAGCGGCATGGGGTCCAGCGCCGCGAGCGCTCGCAGCGGAGAGCCCTCGCGGGCGTAGGCCGCTTCAATCTCCCGCCCGGCCCGGGCCCACATGGCTTCGTCGAACGCGCCCATGTCGTCGCGCACGAAGCGGCGGATGGCGTCGTCGTCGAGCCCCTCCATCCAGCCCTGGAGCAGGCTGTCTCGCACCTTGCTCCAGCGCTCCGTCTGGAGTCCGCGCACGGCGCGGAGGAAGGCCGGGGTGGGCTCGGTGGCAATCCAGTCCAGCAGCACCATCCGCGGCACACGCGCAGGGCCCAATGCCCGCCGCAGGTCGAGCGCCCACCAGCCCGCGTGGGACATGGCCACGGGGACGATGTGCCGCGCACCGCTGGCCTCCACGACCGCGAGCAGGTCCTCCAGCACCGTGGTGCTGTCGAAGTCGGTGCCTCCACCTTCGGACTCGCCGTGCCCCCGGATGTCCACGGACAGGACTCGGCGGAAGGCGGAGCAGCGGGGTATCAGCTTCTGGAAGCTCGCTCGGGTGGTGCACCACCCTGGGATGAAGAGAAGCGCGGGCTCGCCCTGACCCGCGTCGTCGTAGCGGATGCGGGCGCCGCCGCGAGTGTGTACTTCCGGCATGTCGTCCCCTCCGTGGAAGCGTTGGTTGGTTCTCGCTGGAGGGTGCGCAGGCCCGGCCCGCATGTCAGCAGGCAACACGGCAGGGGCCGTTCCGGCCGGGCGGAGGGTCGCTGCCTCAACTAATTCGTGTTTCGCCCAGTATCCCGCCCCTGATTTCCCGGGATGCCCCCTGCGGGAGACGTTCACAGGCGACTGAAGGTTGCTCGCCGCACATCCCGTGGGCGTGCCGTCGTCCGAGCGCGGCGTCGCGCTCCGGTGGGAGAGGCCGGAGCGCTTCGCGGTCAGCACGCGCCAATCAGAAGGTCAGCAGCGTCGTCACGCGCTCGCGCCCGAGGCGGTTGGGGCCTTCGAGGAAGTCCAGGCTGAGGAGGAAGCTGAAGCCCACCAGCTCGCCGCCGAGCCGGGACACGAGCCTCGCGGTGGCCTCCGCCGTGCCTCCCGTGGCCAGCACATCATCCACGACGAGCACCCGCTCCCCCTGGAGGATGGCGTCCTCGTGCATCTCCACGCCGTCGGAGCCGTACTCCAGCGAGTAGCGCTCCACCACCGAGCGGTGAGGCAGCTTCCCAGGCTTGCGCGCCGGCACGAAGCCCGCGTTGAGCGCCAGCGCGATGGGGGCGCCCAGCAGGAAGCCTCGGGCCTCCACGCCCACCACCTTCGTGACGTGCTGGCCCCGGAAGGGCGCCGACATGGCGTTGATGACGCGGCCGAACAGGCGCGGGTCCGCCAGCACGGGGGTGATGTCCTTGAAGACGATGCCGGGCTTGGGGAAGTCCGGCACGTCCCGGAGCCGGGCATTCAGGTCGGCGACGAGGGTGGTGTCGGTCAGGCTCGGGACGGGCGGGTTCATGGCGTGCGCTCCAGCGGGAGGATGAGAAACGGTGGGGCGGGGAAGGGGAGGACCGGGGGACGGGAGGCTCGGACGGCTGCCTGCTCTGTCGCCATGGAGACGGCCCCCTGCCCGCGGGGGGCATTCGTCAGGCGGAATGGCCTCACGGGGGCGTCCCGCCTCTGGGGAGAGGGGCGGCGCGTCGGCTCGGCGTGCCGGATGCCTTCCATAGAAGCAGGCGGGTATCGGAGGCGCGAAAGCGGACGGTCCGGGCCATGGCGGGGGTTGATGCTCTCACAGCTTGATGCCAGCGGTGGATTCTGCTGGCGGACGCATTGATTTTTCCCGCGACCGGGAGCCTCGTTGCTGTGGTAGTTCAACGGGTTCCCTGGCGATTTGGAGCCTGGGGCCTGTGCCAGCCGTGCAATCCACCGCCGATATCCGAGAGATCCTCCCGCCTCAGGACACCCAGTGGCTCCGTGCCCTGAAGGCCGAAGTTCAACCCACGACCTTCAAGCAGGGGCGAGAGGTGGCGGAGTCGCGCCGCGTCTTCGGCCTCAATCGCGAAGGGGACCGCATCAGCGCCCAGGTCGCCGGTTCGTCCGGTGAGCGGTATCAGACGGCCCTGCATCTGGGGAATGGCCGAGCCACGTCGACCTGTACCTGCCCGTCGTGGAACGTCGAAGGCCCCCACTGCAAGCACGTGGTGGCCGCGGCGCTCATCTACGCCGCGCGCTTCCGTCCGCCCGGCCCGCCCGCGCCTCGCCCGGCCGAGCCCGTCGCCGCCGCTCCCGAGCCGAAGGAAGCCGTCGTCGATGACGAGCCCCATGTGGAGCCGGTGCCGTCGAGCGGCGACCCGGTCAGCCTCCCGGCCCTGGCCAAGGTGGAGAGCTGGCTCGGTCTGTCTTCTCAGCCCGACTACGAGTTCTTCTACCGCCTCACGGCCGCCAGCACGGGGAACGGCAGCACCCGGCAGTGGATCATCGACGTGCGCCGGCAGGATGCGCAGACGAAGGGGCCCATCCACGTCAAGCGGCTGCTGCAGACGGGGGGCCGCATCTCGCCCGCGGACGAGCGCGTCTTCATGCAGCTGTCTCGCCACGAGCACCGCTATGACTCGCGCCTGGTCCTGTCCGACGAGGAGCTGAGCGAGGCGCTGGAGCTCTTGCGCCACCGCCGCGTCATCTACCGTGGCACGGCGCTCATCAACACCGAGGTGCCGGTGCGGCCCCAGATTCATCTGGAGTCCCGCCCTGACGGCGCCACCGCGCGCATCGAGCTGCTCTTCCCGGACAACGCGAGCTACGCACTCAAGGACGTCATCCTCCTGTCGGGCCGGCGCACCTGGGTCATCCAGGGCCAGAACCTGCACCCGGTGGAGCCGGACTTCCCGCCGCGGCTGCTGCGCAAATGGCTGCTCGAGCCCAGCATGTCCTTCCCCACGGGGCAGTTGGACCGGGTGCTGACGTTCTTCGCCGCGCATCTGCCGCGCTTCCGCATGGCGCTGAAGGCGGACGACATCGACGTGGACGAGGCCGTGGAGCCTCGCTTCATGCTCACGCTGGAGGGAAACCCCGAGCGCGTGAAGGTGCAACTGGCCGCCAAGTACGGCCAGACGACGGTGCCGGTGTCCCCCACTGCCACGCACCTGGGCTACGCCAGCGGCGTGGGCGGGGACAGCCGCAAGCTGTACCGGCGTCGCGAGGAACTGGAGCGCGGCGCGGGGAAGCTGCTGCTGGACCTGGGCCTGCGCTTCGAGCCGCAGGCACAGGTCTTCGACGCCACGGCCGACACCGCGCTTGAGTTCTGGGCCCGGGGCCTGGCCTCGCTCCCCGAGGACTGGGAGCGCTTTGGCGTGCAGGCCCCCAAGGTGCGCCTGCGCCCCAAGCTCAAGCCGCGCATCCGCGTGGGCATGAGCGGCGTGCAGTGGTTCGACCTGGATGCGGAGTTCGTCACCGACGACCAGGCCGTGGACCTGGGCGCGGTGCGCATGTGGCTGGACTCCGGCCGCCGCTTCGTCCCCCTGAAGGACGGTACCTTCGCGGAGGCGGACCCCGTCGAAATCAAGCGCGTGGCGGACCTGCTCGAGGAAGCCGGCGCGCTGCCGGGCCGCTCGCGCACGCGGCTGCCGCTGCACCAGGCCGTCGCGTTGGACCTGCTGGCGGACCTGGGGGAGTTCACCGAGGTGGAGGCCAAGGCGCGGCAGGCCATGATGGAGCTGCGCGAGTCGGCGGGCGTGCCGAAGGTGGGCGTCCCCGAGGGACTCCAGGCCACGCTGCGCCACTACCAGGAGGCGGGCCTGTCCTGGCTCTGGTTCCTGCGCCGCCACGGCCTGTCCGGCATCCTCGCGGACGACATGGGTCTGGGTAAGACCATCCAGTCGCTCAGCCTGATGCAGAAGGTGGCCAACGACGAGGGGCGCAAGCCGTCGCTCGTGGTGGCGCCCACCAGCGTGTTGGCCAACTGGGAGCGCGAGGCCGAGCGCTTCACGCCGGGCCTCAAGACGATGGTGTGGCACGGTCAGGACCGCAAGGAGCGGGCAGAGGACCTGAAGGGCATGGACCTGGTCCTCACGTCCTACGCGCTGGTCCGCCGTGATTTGGACCAGCTGTCCCAGGTGGGCTTCCGCTACGTCATTCTGGACGAGGCGCAGAACATCAAGAACGCGGGCAGCGCCACCGCGCAGGCGTGCAAGGCGCTCCCCAGCGAGACGCGTCTGGCGCTCACCGGTACGCCGCTGGAGAACCGCCTGTCGGAGCTCTGGAGCATCTTCGACTTCCTGATGCCGGGTTTCCTCGGCAGCTCGGATGGCTTCGGGGACCGCTACGAGCAGCCCATCCAGGTGGCCAACGACAGCACCGCGAAGGACCGGCTGCGCCGCCGCATCCAGCCCTTCATCCTGCGTCGCCTGAAGACGGAGGTGGCCAAGGACCTGCCGCCGAAGACGGAGAGCGTCGCCTGGTGCGAGATGGAGCCCGGTCAGGCCGCGCTCTATCGCGAGGTGCTGGAGGAGAGCCGCCGCAAGGTGCACGAGAGCATCGAGAAGGTGGGCTTCAAGCGCAGCCGCGTGTCGATTCTGGCCGCGCTGATGCGCCTGCGTCAGGTGTGCTGCGATCCGCGCCTGCTCAAGATGCCGCCCGGCACCCTGATGCCGCCCAGCGCGAAGGTGGAGCGTTTCCTCCAACTGGTGGAGGACCTGGTGGCGGAAGGCCACCGCGCGCTCGTCTTCAGCCAGTTCACGGAGATGCTGGAGCTGCTGAAGCAGGAGGCGGACAAGAAGGGCCTGCGCTACCTCTACCTGGACGGTCGCACCAAGGACCGCATGGGCAAGGTGGACGAGTACAACAACCCGGACGGTCCGCCGCTCTTCTTCATCTCCCTCAAGGCGGGCGGCACCGGCTTGAACCTCACCGCGGCCGACTACGTCATCCACTTCGACCCGTGGTGGAACCCCGCCGTGGAGGACCAGGCCACGGACCGTACGCACCGCATCGGGCAGACGCGCGCCGTCATCAGCTACAAGCTGATTACCCGCGGCACCGTGGAGGAGAAGATCCTCGCCCTCCAGCGCCGCAAGCGGGAGCTGGCCGCTGGCGTGCTCGGCGGCGACGGTGACGAGCTGGGCCGGACGCTCACGGAGCAGGACATCCAGGAGCTCTTCACGGAAATCTAAGGACTTGCGAGGTTGGGGCCCCAACGAGGCCCCTTCCCCTCCCGCCCGCCATCCGTGCGCTCAACCCGAACGCCTGTGCAGTGTCAGTCGGACCTGCTAGGGTGTTCAGGTACCAGAGCCGTCGTACGGACATTGGAGGGCGCGCGTGCTGCTGGGTCTGCGGATTTCGAACGTAGCGGTGATCGAGGAGGTGGAGGTGGCGTTCGGAGCCGGCCTCACCGTCCTCACGGGTGAGACAGGTGCGGGCAAGTCCATCCTCGTGGATGCACTGGGCCTTTTGCTCGGGGGGCGCGCCGACGCGGATGTCATTCGCGCCGGTTGTGAGGAGGCGTCCGTGGAGGGCGTCTTCGCGCGGACTCCCGCGTTGGAGACCCGGCTGGAGGAGCTGGGCTTGCCGGACCTGGGGGAAGAGGTGCTGGTGCGCCGGGTGCTGGGACGCACTGGGCGCGGCAAGGCCTACGTCAACGGCTCGCTGGTGACAGTGGGCGTGCTGGGCAAGCTCACGCGTGGGGCGGTGGACATCGCCGGCCAGCACGAGCACGTCAGCCTCTTTGATTCGGGCCTGCACCGGGTGCTGTTGGACAGGTACGGCAACCTGGAGGAGGTGCTCGCGGCCTTCTTCCGGGAGTACACCGGCCTGCGCGAGGTGGACGCGCGCATGGAGGCGCTGGGCGGAGACGAGGCGAAGGTGCGCGAGCGCGCCGAGTTCCTGCGCTTCCAGCTCGATGAAATCACGCGCCTGGACCCGGAGGCCGGCGAGGACGCGCGGCTGGACGCGGAGCGCAAGCGGCTGGGCGGCGCGGAGAAGCTCAAGCGCCACGCCTCGGAAGCGGAGCTGCTGGTGTCCGGCGAGGAGCATTCCGCCGTGGAGACGGTGGGCCGCGCGCTGGGGCTGGTGCACGAATCGGTGAAGTGTGACGCCACGCTGGCACCGGTGGCGCAGGCGCTGAGCACCGCGCTGTCGGAGCTGGAGGAGGCGCAGCGGCGGCTCAACCGGTACGTGGAGGGGCTGGAGTCGGACCCTTCGCGGCTGGCGGACGTGGAGGAGCGGCTGGACGCGCTCAAGCGTCTGTGCCGCAAGCACGGCACGCACCTGGATGGCCTGCTGAAGAAGCGGGGCGAAATCGAGGTGGAGCTGGGCACGCTGGAGAACCGGAAGGAAATCCTGGAAGAGCTGGCCGCCGACCGCCGCAAGGTGGAGGAGCGGGCCCGGAAGGCCGCCGCGGCACTGACACGGGCGCGTGCGGCCAGTGCGGTGACGTTCGCCGCGCAGGTGCGCGAGGGCCTGGGGCAGCTGGCCATGGGCAAGGCGGCCTTCGAGGTGCGGGTGACACCATCGGAGACGCTGCGCCCGGACGGCATGGATGACGTGGAGTTCTTCTTCAGCGCGAACCCTGGCGAGCCGCCGCGAGCGCTGGCGAAGGTGGCCTCTGGCGGTGAGGCGAGCCGGCTGCTGCTGGCACTCAAGAAGGCCCTGGCTGAGAGTGACGGGGGCGGGTGCTACATCCTGGACGAAGCGGACGCGGGCGTCAGCGGTGCCATCGCGGACGTGGTGGGGCGGATGATCAAGGACGTGAGCAGTCACCGTCAGGTGCTCTGCATCACCCACCTGCCGCAGGTGGCCGCCTATGCGGATGCCCACCTGCTCATCCGCAAGGGCCTCAAGGGCGAGCGCACTGTCTCGGAGGTGGTGGTGCTGGAGGCAGGGGCAGAGCGGACCCGGGAGCTTGCGCGGATGATGTCGGGTGTCGAGGTGACGCGTGAGGCCCTGGGAGCGGCGGAGGCCCTGGTGCGTTCTGCCAACAGGGCGCTGGGGACCCGGGCCCGCAGGGAGTCTGGACCGGAGGGGGCCCCCCGGGGTCGGCTCCGACGCACCGCGTGAAGTGCGCCAGTTTTTATCCGCGTCCTTGCCCCGTCCTTGGGCCTCACATAGCATCCCGGGTGTGTCCAGCACCGCAGGGCAGACCGCGGCCTCCCGCTTGAAGATAATTTCCGCCGGCCTGACGGATGTCGGGCGCAAACGTAATCACAACGAGGACAGCTTCCTCATTGATGATGAGCTCCAGCTCTACGTCGTGGCCGACGGAATGGGCGGCCATGCCGGTGGGGGCACTGCGTCCCGCATCGCGGTGGAGACCATCGACAAAGAGATGCGCCGGGCGCGGGAAGGCAAGGACAACCCCTTCCTTTCCGTCCCGAATCTCCAGGACTCTCCGATTCCGGAGTCGCTGCGCACCGCCGTGGAGCGGGCCTGTCTGGCCATCTTCACGGCCGCGCAGGAAGATGCGCGGCTGTCCGGCATGGGCACCACCGTCATCTCCCTGGTGGTGCGCGACGAGCACGCCTTCTTCGCCCATGTGGGTGACAGCCGCGCGTACCTCATCCGCGGCGACCTCATCCAGCAGATCTCCGAGGACCACTCGCTGGTCAACGAGCAGATCAAGGCGGGGATGATTACCCCGGAAGAGGCGAAGCACTCCCGCTACAAGAACATCATCACCCGCTCCGTCGGCTTCGAGGAGGAGGTGCAGGTGGACGTCATGGGGCTGGTGTCAGAGCCCGGCGACGTCTTTCTCCTCTGTTCGGACGGCCTCGCGAACATGATGGAGGACCGGGAGATCCACGAAACCGTGGTGAATGCGCGGACCTTTGAAGAGGTCCCCAAGCGTCTCATCGACTTCGCAAACGAACGTGGCGGTGACGATAACATCACCGTCATCGTCGTGCGAGTGGAAGCCTGACACACCCAGAGTCTGCACGTGGCCTGCAGACCTCCCTGCGGGTCTGTTGACCTTGACACTCTTCGAATGTGAGTGGTAGCTGCCCCAACGTTTCCAGCCGAGTCGAAATGCCGGTGGGCGACGAAGCGGGAGGGGTAGGCGGCGGGGGGAGGTGTTGCGCGAGAGCAAGCGACTTAGCTTGCTGCGCCAGTAGTCCCACGCAAGCAGGGGAGCTGTCCCGTGGCGAAAAAGTCCTTCACACTGATGGTGATTCCGGACCATGACGCTCCGGTCAAGCGGTACACCATCCAGCGGTCCTTTCTCACCCAGGTGGGGATGGGACTGATGCTCGTGGTGGGACTGGGCGTGGGTGCGAGCGTGCACTACTTCCAGGTGGCCGCGGACGCCTCCGAGAACCGCATCCTTCGCGAAGAGAACCTGACGCTGCGCTCGCAGCTCAAGTCGGTGCGTGAGCGCATCGAGCACATCGGCTCCACGTTGGACCGGGTGGAGCGCTTCGACCAGAAGCTGCGCGCGGTGACGCTGCTGTCCGATCCTCAGCGCAACCTGGCCATGGGCCCGACGGAGCCCGAGGCGGGCACGTCCGCGCCTGCCACGGACACGCAATTCACGCAGCTGACCTCCACGGAGACGCCCAAGGCGCTGATGGGCCGGTTGGACCGGCTGAGCGCGGAGGCCACCCGCCAGGAGCAGAGCCTCCAGGAACTGCAGGCCTACTTCCAGGACCAGAAGTCGCTGCTGGCCTCCACTCCGTCCATCTGGCCCGCGCGCGGCTGGGTGACGAGCGATTTCGGCTCGCGCCTGGACCCGTACACCGCGGACCGCGTCATGCACGGCGGCATGGACATCGCGGCGCCGCACGGCAAGGAAGTCTTCGCGCCGTCGGACGGCACGGTGGTGTTCGCGGGCCTGGAGGGCGGCTACGGCAACGTGCTCGTCATCGATCATGGCTACGGCATCAAGACGCGCTACGGCCACCTGTCGAAGATGCTGGTGAAGGCCGGCGACAAGGTGAAGCGCGGCATGCACATCGCCGCCGTCGGCAACACCGGCCGCTCCACGGGCCCGCACCTCCACTACGAGGTCCGCGTCAACGGCATCGGGCAGAACCCCCGCAAGTTCATCCTCGAGGAGTAGCCGGCGCGGAGGGATGACGTCTCGGTGGTTCGTCGAGGCGCCTCGCTGCGGACGGAAGGCGTGTGCTCCCGTGGAAGCTCGAAGGGCTCCGGGAGCGGTTGGTGGATGAGGCCTCGGTTTTGAGGCCCCTTTCTCCGGACGGAAGGAACACTCCCCCGTGAGCACCCTTGAGGCTCCGGGAGCGCGTGCATTGGCCGCCCCCCGGCGAGGACGGCCAGAATGGCCTGGCGCTCAGGTGCGCTCTCAGAGCGTCGCGGGGCCAGGAATGGAGCCATCCAGCCGGATGCGCCTGCGCTGAAGCCCCTGCGCGCGGCTGGTGCGCTCCATGACGTGGGTGCGCTCCAGCTCCGCCCACAGCAGCGGCCCCAGCACCTGCCAGTGGGAGGGCGCGTCCACCGTCAACTCCAGCAGGCTCACCGTCCATGAGGGCACGTCCGCGTCGGGCGTTCCCGGGGGCAGCACCGAGCGCACGCCCTGCGTCAACCGTTCGCGCGTCGGCGCGGCGAGGTGCTCCTCCACCGTGAGCTGCGACGTCGGCACGAGCAGGGCGGCGAAAGCGTCCGCGTGGATGCGCACCACCTTCGCGCCGGGGTACTGAGCGGAGAGGGACTCCACGGTGGCGCGCAGCACCGCGTCCCCGGTGGGGAAGCCGAAGCGGGCGTTGACGTTGATCATCCCCTGCACGTCCGCGATGACGGCGCCCACGCGCCACCCGTCATGATGGCCGTGGGTGGACAAGTCGTACTCCTCCTTGAGGAGGTTGCCCTGGGTGAGCGCCGGCACCTGGAGCGCGCCCGTTTTCGCGTCTGGCTGGCCACGCCGGGCCTGCTCCGCCTGGACGAGCACCTCCACGGCGGCCTGCACCGGGGCCTGGGGGCTGCGGGTGAGCACCCAGGGATGGAGGGCGATGAGGGCGGTGGCCGTGGCGTCGTCGAGTGGGTAGGGCATTGCGCTCCTTGTGTAGCGCGTCCATCGCCAGGGCGCAGGGGCTCACTTCATCTTGTGCGCGGTGACGGTGACCTCATCCCGGTCATGGTAGAGCTGGCGGACGGTGAGCCCCTCCCAGCCGCCCTCCTGGACGAGCGTGTGGCGCACCCGCAGCAGAATGGGGTTCTTGTCCTTCATGGGCAGCTTGATGTTGGCCACCAGGTGCTGCGCCCAACCGCGGCGGCCCCATTTGGCCAGCAGCTGCGCCACTTCCAGGGGGCGCCACGCCATGTCGCAGAAGAGCCAGTCCGCCGGCTCGTCGGGCGCATAGGCGAAGGCGCTCTCCTGGACGTGCTTCACGCGCGGATTCCCCGTCAGCTCCGGCATCAGCCGGGCCGGGTCCACCGCCACCACCTTCGCGCCGCGGCTCACCAGCCGCTGCGTCCAGCCGCCCGGCGCCGCGCCCAGATCCACGCACACATCGCCGCGTCCAGGCTCGAAGGCCAGTCCGTCCAGGGCCTCCTCCAACTTCATGGCCGCGCGCGACGGCGCGTCTCCCGCCCGCCGCATGCGCCTGCGTCCGCCCGCCGCCAGGGAGACGGCCTCGCGCGCGTGCACCGCGCCCACCACCGTCACCTCATCCGGCGCCACACACAGGGACACCAACAGCGCCCCCGCCTCGCGTGCCCGCTGGGCGTCCTCGATGCGGCGCTCTGCCGGCAGCCTAGCGGACACGGCGGATTCCAGGGCTTCCGCCACAGGGGCCAGGGCGTTGCCACGCGGGGTGTCGGGCGTGAAGGACTGCACCGCCCAGGGCGCCCGCCCGGGAAGCGCCAGCACGGCCCGGGCCGCCGCGTCGGCGATGGCTTCGGGGTTCGTGGCTGTCAGGGTGGCCGCCACCTGATAGCCTGCGCGGGCGAAGGCGGGCGGAGGGCCGGAGACGGCGTCACTCTCCACCAGGGCTTCGGCCAGCAGACGGGGCTCGGCGCCGGCCCATTCCAGCTCCTCGAAGAGGTGGGCCTCGAAACCCGCGCGGCAGGTCCACAGCCAGCGCCCGGGCCGGGCGGCCAGCGTCCGGGCGGGCATGGCGGGGACCTTGGCCCGGGGAGGGACCCTGGGGG